>CAZALL010000145.1:0-4616 GCA_964485955.1 uncultured Treponema sp.
CGTCTCCTGTAGAAATAACAGAAAGGAGACAGGTTGCAATAATTCCGTTACAAGATGCCTTGATGTAAGTACTTCCACTTTTAACTCCTGTAATGACTGCACCAAAATTATCAGTTTTTGCAGAAATAAAAGTTTCATCATATTCCCAGTTTACAGTGCACTTACCCTGATTGGCAGAAGGAGAAAGAGTGAGTTTTAAGTAATCACTCTCCCCCTTGGTTATGCTCATAGTAGTAGCATTAAAAGTAACGGCAGTAATATCAGCGTTATAATCTTTGTAGATTATTTCTTCCGTTACACTCGTAAAAAAATGGCATCCTGTCAGAATGAATAAAAACATAACTGAAAGGACTTTAAAAAAGTTTTTCATAAATAACCTCTTTTAAAACCTATTCTTTTATTTACTCTATTAGTGTAAGAAAAAGAGAACTACACTAAAACAAAAAAGAACGGCAACGCCAATTGCGATGCTTAAATTTAACTTTTCATTTTGTGCGTGCTTTTCTTTTTCATCCTTTTTGTCATTTTTGCTTTTCTTTTCCATATTATTTTTCTCCTCTTTGGAATTATTTACCATAAAATCTCTTTCAGCTTCTTCAAAAGCTTTTGTTGCATCATCTAATTTTTTATCCTGCTTATCTTCTGTCATTTATATCTCCTGTAGACTTGAGTAACTGGAATGTCTTCACACGGTGGTAAAGAAAGATTCTGATTTACTACGATATTGATTTTAGTTCCGGCTTTTATTTTTATAGTCGGCTGAACATTCATTGCACGGTCAATCAGTTTGTCTCCAAGTTCGGCTGTAACTTCCTGGGTATTTGCAAGAATATTCTGAACATATTCATTATCAGTATTTCCCATAGTGCTCTGAAACTCAGAATTAACAATAGAAAATACACTCATTAAACCGATTGCTTTAAGATAAGCCAAAGGATGGTCGTTTACAAAACCTCTAAGACCGGAAGCACCTTTTGCATCAGTTCCGTTCATTGCACCTAACTGCACCTGATAGCCGTCTGGACGAACTAGAGTATGCCATACAACCTGAACTCTGCTTTGTGAATAAGAAATACTTGAATTGTAACTTCCATAGAGCACAGAGTTTTGAGGAATTAACAAATATCGTCCGTCCTGGGAAGAATAAATATTCTTTGCAATGCGGGCTGTAATTTCACCAGGGAGGTCAGTATTAAGTTCACTTGTTAAAACAGCTTCAAAAATACTTCCCTGCCACAAAGTATTAAGATTTAAGTATTCTCCCTGTCCTACATTAGAAGCATTACGACCGTTATTATAGAAGGAATTCTTACCTGCCTGGTCATTTTGGGTTGCATAGGAATTATTTGTATTACCGTAAGCATTAGCATAAGAATTAAGATAACTGTTCATAAACTCTTCTTTTGAAGGAAGTGTATTGCTTGAAGTTCCCCTGCCAGATGCAGTATTTTTTGCCATAGTCTGTTGGTAATCAGTCTGATAAGTATTCTGGCTTGGAGTAAGACCTTTAATACCAGAAATTGATTTTCCCTGAAGACTATCATTTCTTGTATCTGGAATATTGAGTGAAGAACTTCCGCCACCGTTTCCGGTATTGTAATTGATGTTACTCTGAGTATAAGGCTGTTTTGTAGTTTCAGGAATTACAGGTGGAATTTCAACATCATCAAGACTTTGTTTTTCCTCCTTTTTGTCTCCGCCTGCATTTACATCTTCATAATGATTTGGAATTTCTTCTGGACGATTTGCAAGAGAAGCATAATCTGTTCCCTGTCTTGTAGTAGCAACAGGCTTTCCCTTACCTTTGTCTTTTCTTTCACTTTTTGCAGGCATAAGGAATGTAACAAGAAAGATTAAACCTACGACAACAATAATTGCAGAAAGAAGAAACTTCTTGTTTAAGACCTTAGGTTTTGCACCCTTTGGCTTTTTAGAATCCGCTTCAGCAGCAGAAATCTTTTTAGAAAAAGATTCTGTTTCTTTTTCAACGTCCTCTGTGTTTCCGCCTATAAAATCATTATCTTCCTGACTTGATACTGCTCTATCATTTGAGTCATCATCGTCATCATCTTCTTGAGTAGATGCTCCAGAAAATGTCTCTGTATTGTTTTCTGTATTGCCAAAAGACTGTCCTTCATCTTCAGTATGGTTTTGAGACTGTGAAGAAGGAACAAATTCATCTTGTTGAAAAGTATTTTCATCACCTCCTCCAGTCTGTAAAAAGTCTGGAAGAGCAATGTCTTTTTCTGTAGTAAAATTCTCTTCATTTTTTGAAGAAGAATCAGAAGATACAGAGTTTTCAAAAGATTTTTTTGTCTCTTCATCAACTTCTTCTTTAGCCTTTAGAGAAGCAGCATCCTCTTTGTCTAAAAAATGGTCATAAGGATTTGCATCAGGATTAAACTCAGATGTGCTTTCATTTGTGCTTTCTGGCGAAAAATCATCCTGAAAGTCTTTGCCTTCGTTATCTTCCATTGTTCTATTCCTCATCTTCAAGAGCGTCATCTTCTAAAGAAGCACTTTCATCTTCAGAAAACTCTTCTTCATTTTCGCTTTCATCAAAAGAAATTTCTTCATTCGTCTTTTCAATTACAGTTTCTAAAGTTTTATTTTTAGAAAACATTTCTTTATCAAAACTTGCAGAAAAACCATATTGAAAACCTAAAAAAACAAATATAACTGCTGAACAAGCAAAGGCAATTACCGGCATCATAAAACAGTTAGGATATTTTACAAACTTAGGTTTTATAAAAAACAAGGCAAGGCTTAGCATTGCAAAAATAAACTCACAACCTAAAAAGATAAGAGCAAGTTTCTTAAAAAATCCAAACCAGAGCAGAGCAACAAAACCTAAGAAAAAAATCGTAAAGAAAATCTTAAAAAGTTTTACCTGTTCTTTTCTTTCAGGAGGAACAGTTCTTTCCCACTCTTCATTTCGTCTTGCTCTTTCTTCTGCTTCAATTTTTATTTTTTCAGCAAATTCTTTACCTCTAGGAGTTTCTTCCCAAGGAGTATTTTTATCAGTTTTGTTTCTAAAAAGAAATTTTATTAAACCCATTACTGACCGTCCTTAGAAACATCTGTTTCTGTAACTTCTTCTGTTGGAAGTTGGCTTTCTTTTCTTTCTACAATAATGTCTGAAGAATGAAGCATTGTTTCTTTTTTGAGTTTTGAATTATAGACAGAGTTAAAAGAATTTCTTTTCTGTGCAGGTGGTGGCGGAAGCTCTGCATTTTCATCTTTAAGCTGAATTTCTTTTTCCTCATCTACAACCTTAATTTCCTTAGGTTCCTTATAACTCTTCTTTTTAATTGTTACTTTCTGCTTTCCTACCCTCATGGTAACTTTTTCAATAAGCTCATTGATTACAATAAGGTTTTTATTTACAGAATAATTAACTTTTTCATTGCGATTGTTAAACAGAACCGGTGAAGTCATGTGAAGGACAGTTTCATTCATTGTGATGTAAGTGTGCTTTCCGTCATCATAAACTCTAGTTGGGAGCCAGTAAGGCTTTTTAAATGCAGAATAAGTCATCTTGTAGTCAAAAGAAAGAAATGCAGGGTCGACAGCAGTTGTATCTTTTGAAAGTTTATTTACCTGATTCTGTCTTTCTTGCATTGCATCAGTTTTAATATTAAAAGGCATCGTGTTAGGATAGTTCCAGCGAACCTGAGTCATGTAGCAGTCTTTATAAGACTTTAAAAGCATGTGATAAACACGTTTATCTGTAATGATGATAAAAGAAGTTATCAGTCCTGAATAAGCAGGCTTTAAGAAAAAGTGCTGGGTATCAACTCCGCCTTTCTGAGAAACACCGGCACCGATTTCCCATACCTTTTCTTCAGACAAGAAAGGCATTTCGATAACCTGCTCTCCAGGTTCAAGAATAAGGTCAGTTACACGATATGGCTGACAGTAAATCTCATAAGTAAAGTCACTGTCAAAATCATAATACATAGTTCCATGAGTCCATTTATCTGGAGTCTGGATTGCTTCTTCTGTACTCTGTTTTGCAGCATCCTTTCCCTTTAATTTAGGCTTTTCTTTTTCCTGTTCCATTGGATAATAGACAGGTTTTTCTACATAAACTACAGTCTTTGGAATATCAACTTCCTTAATGCGTTCCTGAATTAAATACTGCTGAACTTCATCATAATTAGAAGTTTCTTCGTCTTTTACATTTTTATGAGATGCTTTTTCTTTTTTAGTTTCAGTTCCAAGCGTTTCAAAATCTGTAGTCTTGCAGGCCATAAAAACAAGAGAAACTGCTGTACAAAATAAAATAAGTTTTTTCATTATTATTCTTCCTTAAAAAAATTTTATTCCTTATTATTATTAACTTCCTGAATATCAAAAGAAGTAATATAAACCCCAAGCGGATTTAAACTTTTAGTTTCATCCGTTACTTCAAAATAGTTAATTGTCATTAAAGCTGAATAACGCTTACGCTGTATTTCATATCCATTCTGATAGCGAATAACATCGTAGTAAATAACATAAGTTCTATCCGTCTGTTTAAGCGGAGCATCCATTTCAACTTTCTGAGTGTAAATGCCAATGTAATCAAAAGGATTATTTTCACGGAAAAACGTATCAAGCTGATTTAAGGCATT
>CAZALL010000146.1:0-4605 GCA_964485955.1 uncultured Treponema sp.
GTTGCAAGAAAAATAAAGGAACTAAAAAAAGAAAATAAAATTGAAAAATATTCACAAGTTGCAATTTTAATGAGAAGCTATTCTCTGCAGCCAGTTTACGAAAGAGTTTTGCTTAGAGAAGGTGTTCCTTATAGTGCTGAAGTAATTAAAGGTTTTTTTAGCGACGGTCCAGTAAATGATTTAATAAACTTTATAAGACTTTGTGTTTACGAAAATGATTCTCTTGCTTACATTTGTGTATTACGTTCTCCATTTGTCTGTCTTAATACAAAAGAAGTAGAATCGATTATGACAGATATTTCGCTAAAAGGTGAATATAAAATTTTTTCAGATTCTTCAAAACTCCTTCTTTCGCAAGAATCAAAAAAACGTTTTGAAAACGCAAAAAAACTTTATGAAAATATAAAAAGTTTAATTTCTTATGAACCACTTACAAAAATTCTTTCAACATTATGGTATGAATATGGCTACAGATACGAAACAATCTGGAATAAAAAAGTTGAAATGCACAACCGCCTTTACGACATGCTTTTTGAACTTGCAAGACTTGCTGATGAAAACTGCCAGGGAGCAGCAGCTTTTGTTGATTCGTTAAGAACATATTTTGATCAGGAAAGTAAACTTGAAGGCATGGACATTCCTCTTGAAAAACAAGACTGCATAAACATAATGTCAATATTTAAAAGTAAAGGTCTTGAATGGCCAGTTGTATTTGTTTGTGGAATTACAAAAAATTCTGCCCGCGATAAAAATGACAGTCCTTCTTTTTATTCAAAACAGTTTGGCGTGTGCTTAAATACTCCGCCTGATAAAGAATTTAATGGAAATGAAAATTATATTTATTCACAAGGAAAAGAAGAAAACAAATTACAGACCGCAGCTGAATTAAGAAGGATAACTTATGTTGCCTTTACCCGTGCAAGAAATGAACTTTACATTACAGGAGTTTATAAAAATAAAAAAGGTCTTGCCGACATGTTTGCAGGAAATAAAAAAAAGTATGGACCTGATGATAATCCTCCTGGAACGATTTTTAATACGATTCAGTCAATGTTTATGTCCTATACAGAGCCGGATGGAGATAAATCAATAAAATTAAAAGACAATATAAAAGCACCATTTGATTTTACTCTGATACCATCAGATTTTTCTGCCTCAGATGAAAATATTGAAACAAGAAAAAATTCTTTTCCAAGTAAATTAGAATTTTTAAAAAAAGTAAAACCTTTATATGACAATGCAGAAATTATAGAAACTGAAGAAATACCAGAACTCTATATAAGTCCAAGTCAACTGGATAAAGAAGATGAAGAAATTTTTTCAAAGGGAAATTCAAAAATACAAACTAACAATGAAGTACCTTATTCAAAAATAAATGAAATAGTTGATTCTACTGGTGGAAAATTTGATTACACAAATTTTGGTACAATTGCACATGCATATCTTGAAGCTGCTTTAAACGGACAGGAACCTTCTTACAGTTCAAAAGAATTTTTAGGTCTTGCAGATAAAAAAAATGCAGTTGATGAAGTTAAAAAAATATGCAATCAAATGTCTAAAGAATTTATTGAATCAGACTTAGGAAAAAATGCAATTAATTCAGAATGGAAAAAAACTGAATATAACTTCCGCTGTTCTGCTGGTAAAAAAATTATTAAAGGAACTATAGATTTTGTATTTAAAAATTCTGACTCTTCTTATACAATAGTCGATTATAAAACAAACTCTGTGATTGACCCGCAGATTTATATCACTCAGCTTGCATTTTATAAATATGCTTTTGAAGCAATGACAGGACTTTCTGCAGACAAAATAAAATGTAAATTATTCTACCTGCGATATGCAAAAGAAATTGATATTACAGAGGAATGTAAAAATATTAATATTGAAAAAGAAATTACAAAATATTTTACAAGTGAGGCAATATGAAATTTGATAAATCAAAAGTTTACAACACTTTGGAAGATGACATAATGGGATTAAAAAATAAATACCCATCTGTTTGTGACCAGCATATGCTTGAAGTAGATAAACAGGTAGAACTTCCCGTGCTTGATGAAAACTATCCTTACTGGGACAGATCATTTTGTGGTCGCTGGAAAAATTTTTGGATTTATATTGGAATATGGACGCTGGTATTTTTTTTAGCTCCTATCAAATATGGTTTAAGAATCTGTGGAAGAAAAAATATTACTAAAAATAAAAAATATTTTAAAAATGGAGCTGTAACTGTAAGCAATCACTGCTATAAATGGGATTTACTTGGTGTGCTTCAGGCAGTACGTTTTAAGAAACTTTATTTTCCTGCATGGAAAGACAACTTAATGGGTTCAAACAGAAATCTTATAAGAAATGTTGGAGGCATTCCAATTCCTGAAGGCAGTTTTAGGGCAACTGGTGCTTTTTTTAAAGCCTTTGATGATCTTCATGCACATAAAAAATGGATTCACGTTTTTCCAGAAAGCTGCTCCTGGCATTACTATCCATACATTCGCTCTTTTAAAAGAGGTGCATTTGATTTTGCATACAGATACGACATTCCTGTTATTCCAATGGCATTTTCATTTAGAAAACCAAAAGGTCTTGCAGGATTTTTAGCTGGAGGCAAACCCCTTTGTACCCTTAACGTAGGCGAACCAATTTTTCCTGATAAAAATTTAAGTCGTAAACAATGTATTCTCGATTTAAGAAAAAAAACTTTTGATGCTGTAGTTTCTCTTGCAGGTATAGAAAATAATCCATGGCCATGTGAAGGAGACTGAAAATGAAAAAAGGACCAGGCTTTTTTCCAGAAGAAATTATTTTTGCTTTAACCGATGAATGCAATTTACATTGCCAGCATTGTTTTGTAAGTCGCCATAAAAATTATTTAGATTCAGAAAAAGCAATTTCATTTTTAAAATCTTGCAGAGAAAATAATTCTCCTGTAAATACTATTGGTTTTACTGGCGGAGAACCTTTCTTAAATTTAGACTTTATTCTTAACATCGTAAAATATGCTGTAAAAAATGATTTTACTTTTGACCGCATCATGACTAATGGTGTCTGGTGGAATAATAAAAATGAACTTGAAGAAAAATTAAAATTACTTTATGACGCAGGTTATGACGGAAAATTTGGCTTAAGCTGGGATAGTTTTCACGGACAGTCTGTTGAAGATATTTTAACTTTTATCAAAAGCCTTTATAAAATTTTTAATAATCCGCAGTGTCTTGAAATCCAATCTGTTGTATACAAAAAAGAAAATTCTAAATTTTGTGAAGATGAATTTTTAAATAAAATTGATTTACTTGCTCAAGAACTTTTATGTGATGAAGAAATTATTACTAATAAAAAAACAGGATGCGGAACAATTGTACTTGAAGGTGAAAACATATTTATTCCTATTTACAGACGGCCTGTAACTTATTCTGCAAATTCAACAAAAGCTTTTAAAGATAAAAAATGGTTTAAAGAAGATTTTTGTCAGGGACCAGGTCAAATACTTTTTGTTCATCCTTCAGGAAATATAGCTCCATGCTGCGGTTTTGCAAATGAAAATAAAGAACTTTTTATAGGAAACATCAGCATGCCATGGAATGAAATTAAAAATAATGCTTTAGAAAACAAAATGATAGACTTATGTTATTCTAAAGGACTATCTTTTGCTTTAAAATTCTGTAAAAAAAATCTTCCCGGACGCACAAAGGACCCATGTACATTCTGTGACTGGTTGTGTAAAAATTATAACCAGATCTGATGACATAAAATTTCCCTGTCATCATAAAGATTTCGTAAAATACATTTTTTTTCGATTTGCTTTATATTTTCCGGCAGAATAATTTTATTATAGACTTTTTCTGAAACCATAAGCGAGCATGCATCTTCATCTGCTTTTAACTGTGCCTGAAGTCTTGTTGCAGCATTTATTGCCTCCCCCATAAATTCTGCATTACCTAAAAGTTGCATTTTTATTAATTCGCCACGATCAATTCCATATGCAAATCCAAATCGCTTTGGCTTAATTTCAAATTTATCCAATACTTCTTTTAATATTTGGCATGAGAGACTGTTTAATTTTTGCATAAAAGTAAACAAATCTTGTGAAAACTGATGGCGATATAAAATAATAAATCCATCACCGACAAATTTATAAGGCTTACATCGTATTGAAAAATAAAAGTCGCGTGTCATGTGATTAAAAATCTTTTTCCATAATCGTCTCCACACTTTTATCTTACCGGCAGTCTGTAATTTTTCGAGGATCACAGAAGATGAACATAAATCCATTACGATTATATAATAATGATTTTTTAATTCTTCTATACCACTTTCAATTTCTGTTTTTATTTTAGTTCCTTTAACTTTTACTTCTTCAGGCAGTTCTTCTTCGATTACCTGTTTTACCTTTTCACGTTTTTCTTTTACAGCATTTGATAATTCTTGTGAAGTTAAAATTTCTTTCATGGTATCTTCCTTAAAAAATAATTTTACCTCATGATTTAAAATAAAAAAAGCCCCCAGTCACCCTGGTGCCCTGTCTCTTACCAAAAACTAAATTTAGCAGTTTTCTAAAGAAGTACTTAATTGTGATAACCCAAGTTCGTAGCAAGTGCGTACGAACTT
>CAZALL010000147.1:0-4585 GCA_964485955.1 uncultured Treponema sp.
TGATTCTTCATGGGACACATCTTTTGTTTCAAAGATTGGTGACACGAAATCATATTCTTGTAAAGTTGTTTACATCGCTGAAGGTGGTGACTGGGATGAAGCCGGAGCTGTTACTGAATCTGAAGACATTTCATTCGATTGGAATGTTGAAGGTGGTGAACATGTTGTAACAATTGATGCTACTACATGGAAAGTAACTGTTAAATAATTTAATTTCTGATAGTTAGAAACTAAATTGAAGGCGATTTGTGGCAATTGCCATAAGTCGCCTTTTTTATTTTTCAAAAGTATTTTAAATAAAAATATTCTTGAAAAATAAAAAAGAAAAGAAGGAGGTGTGATAAAAATTACGTCCATGTAATTTTTATCACACCTCCTGTGCTGCCGCTAACGCGGAGTTTATAAGGAGATATGTAAATGAAAAAATTTAATTCTATTTTATTATTAGCAGTTTGTTTGGCTTTTTTAAGTTGTCCTAGTGAAAGTGGAACAGGAACAATTGATAATTCTTCATCTGTGGTAACAAATAGTACTTGTCCTGTTTTTTCACCAATCGGTGGATTTTATAAAGAAAAGCAGACTGTAACTATTTCTTGTGAAGGTGCAAGTGCAATTTATTATGAAATTTTAACACAAACTTTAGATTCTGATGGTAAATGGAATGAAACAGCCTGGAAAGAAGCTGTAAAAAAATCAAAACCTACAGAAAATTCTACAAAATATACTCAACCAATTGAACTTTCAAATCAGTGTGTAATACGAGCTCTTGCAGTTTTTGCAGATGGTACAAAAAAGTATGCAATGACTTCATTTGACTTTGATCTTGATCGTTCTACAGATTTTACAGGTAGCTGGACTCCAGTAAATCCAGAAAGTGAAAACTGGCAGGATCAAACAATATATTTCATTCTTACAGATCGCTTTTTTAACGGTGATACAACAAATGACAAAGTTCAGGGACTCACAGATCAAACTGGAGCCCCTTATGATGAGAGTATTGTTTTGGAAGGTCAGCCTGCTTCTGGTTATAACGGTGGTGACATTAAAGGCATTCAACAGAAACTGCAATATATAAAAGATTTAGGTTTTACGGCAATTTGGATGACACCTCCTGTAAAATGTCAGATTGCAGAAGCAAACTATCATGGTTACCACGGGTATTGGGCAAGCGATTTTACAAAAGTTGATTCTCACATGGGAACTTTAAAAGATTACCAGAATTTTGTAGAAGAAGCACACAAGATGGGACTTTATGTAATTCAGGATATTGTAGTAAATCATCTTGGTGACTATCAGAAAATTCAAAAAGACATTAGCGAAGAAATAATGAAAACTAGTGAAGGAAATATTTCTGAAAGTGATTTCTATCTAGAGTCAAAATCTGTTCCATTTAATCATCCTGAGCAACTTCCTTGGGCTTTAAATAATATAAATGATTTGACTTTAGATGAATGGAAAAATAATTCTTTTTATCATTATAATACTCCTATAAATGATTATACAAATACAACGATTCAATATGACCACACATCAAGTGACCTTGACGATATGAAAACAGAAGATTCTGTTGTCCGCAATCTTTTAAGAGGATATTTCCGTTATTGGATTGATAAAGCTGGAATTGACGGTTACAGAATTGATACAGCCTTGTATGTTGAACCTGATTTTTTTGAAGGTTTTATAAATGATACAGATTCAAATAATATGGGTGTTAGAGAATACGCTCTTTCAAAAGGTAAAAATGATTTTATAAATTTTGGAGAAGCATTCAGTCAAGACGAAAAAATTGTTGGAAGTTACACAAAAAGCGAATCAGGAACAGCCCGAATGGATGGAATGATTTACTTTCCGTTGCGTTATGCAATTGCCGATACAATCAGTTCCGGTGGAAAAACAGAATCAATCAGTACAGTTTTAAAAGGTCGATATACAAAAAATTATTATAAAAATCCAAACAGACTTGTAACATTTATTGATAATCATGACATTGACCGCTGGGGTCAAACAATGAAGGGCAATGAAGAGTTAATGAAAGCAGCCTACAACATTATCTATACAATTCCTGGTATTCCTCAGGTTTATTATGGTTCTGAACAGGGATTTAATGGAGAATGTCGAGAAGGAATGTTTGCCGGAAGTTATCTAACTCCAGGAACAACTCAACCTTCTGATAAGTTTGATACTACTGGCGACTGGTACAAATATTTCCAAAATTTAAATAAAATGCGAAAGGAAAATTCTGTATTTAGGTACAATACTCTTTATGTATTGCAAGATACAAAAGATAGTGCCGGAATTTTTGCTTATATCGTTCGTGAGCAGGATAAAGATGGAAATCTTGTTACAAATGGTAAAAAAGCAATTTTTGTAATGAACACTGCAACTACAGATAAAGTATTAAATGCGTCTTATGCAAATATTGCTGTTGGTGATAAGTTTGAACTTGTTCCTTATGAAAAAATTTCTGTTTGCCCTGCAGACGGAACTCAAATTACAGACCATTTTATTGCTACAAAAGATGGATCTAAGGGTAATGTAAAATTAATTATTCCAGCAAATAGTACAGCTGTTTATATTTTAACGCAAGCTGGTGTTGAAGCAGAATCTTCAGATTGTATTCTAACAATTAATGAAGTTCCTTCAGAAAAAATTACAGGAAATTCTGCGACAATAAAAGGAATAACAAATAAAGATGGAACTGTAAAAATTGTTCTTAATGGCGATTATTCTTTGGCAGAAGAAATTAGTGCAAATGCAGATAAACAGTTTACAAAAGAAGTTGATATTTCTGCATATTCAAATGGAAAAATTTCAGTTCAATTTATTCAGAATGTTGAAGGTATAACTTGTTATTCAGATATAAAATCTTTCACAATAGAGCGCCCATTCACACTTATTGCAAGAGTTACTGACCCTACGGGAGATGATAACGGTGTAGGAAGTGCAAAAGGTAAACTTCAAAAACCTACAGAAGCTCAGTTTGATAAATCATTAGATATTCAAGGAGTTGAAGTTTACAGAAGTGGAAATGACATTCGCCTTGGTGTAAAAATGAGTGCACTTTCATGCTCTTGGAATCCAACATCAAATCTCTTTGATCATGTTGTATTTTATGTATTTATTTCTGATGGAGATGATACTACTGGTTGTAATGTTCATCCAAAAAGTAATTATGAATTGCCTAATAATTTTGGTAAGTGGGATTACATGTTCCAATGTAACGGATGGGGACAAGCTTATTATTCTTCAAAAAATGCAGATGCATCAAATTTGGGAACAGCAACGACACCAGCTCCAAATAATTCACCGGCAGTAGATTGGGATAATTTAGAAGATAATGTTAGCGGAATCGAAAAATATCATGTTCTTGATTGGTCAGATTATTCTCCAGAAATTGGTTCTGAATGGGAAGATAAAAGTGGAATGATATGGTTTAACATCAGTGCTGCAGCAATGGGCTATCCAAAAGATATTTCATCATACAAGTTTTATATAAATACATGGGATTTTGATATGGGAAGTCCACGAGGAATTAAAGCAGGAGATGCTGCTCAATACAAATTTGGAACAGGTGAACTTGCTGTTGATACAGTTCCTCTTGTATGTGATGAAACTGATGAAATTATTGAGATTAAATAAAAAAAATTGAGTTTATCTGCTAACAGGTCTGGAGGAAATATGAAAAAATTAAAGACCCTTGCGTCTTTTTTAAGTGCCTTGGCTCTCGCTTTAATTTTAAGTGCGTGTGGTGGCGATTCAAATACGCCTGATGTTGAACCTGGTACACTTGGCAGTACAGAACCTGCATTGATTGCAGCTTCTCAAATTGCAAAAGAAATTGATCCCAACAATGAAAATGTAATTCTCTTTTATTACAGAGAAGATGCTTCTTATTCAAAATGGGGACTTTGGCTTTGGGACTCTGCATCGGCTGGTGGAGAAGCTTCTTATAACGTTACAAAAGGTAAAGCAGTTTCTAAAAGTACAAACGGCTGTAATGTTGCTTACTGGAATATAAGTAATTTAACTAAAAGTGTAAGTGCAATTAATTCAGTGATAACTGATTCACAAGATTTAGGACTTATAATTAGAGATGATGATTGGAATAAAGATCCAGGTCCTGACCAGACTATTCCTCTTTCTGAAGGTTCAAAACATTTTGTAGTTCTCTCTGGTGATACTGGAGTATATACTGTTGCTGACTCTTATGATCCAAAAATTGCACAGGCAACTTCTATTTCTGCTAAGAAAATTCTTGTTTCGCTTTCTGTAACATACGGTCTTAATGTGGATCCTTCAAGTTCTGGCTTTATTGTAGAAGATGAAAATGGAAATACAATTTCTGTAATTGATTCCGTTAATTATGAAAATCAAGATAACCGCAGAAAAAACAATGCAAAAAATGTTCTTCTTACTCTTGATCATGAATTTACAAGCGGAACAAATTATTACTTGAAGCATGATTCCTTCCTGCCAAAAGAGGGAGTTTTAATTAGTATGCGCGGAGCAGTAAAAGAAGCTACCGCTTATGATGGAACAGATTTAGGTCTTACATTAGATGGCAATAAAGCAACATTTAAAACTT
>CAZALL010000148.1:0-4572 GCA_964485955.1 uncultured Treponema sp.
ATTTGAATTTGAAATAAAAAACTGTATGGCAGCAATAGGAATGACTGCAAGAAGTCCTAACAGTATGGCAATAAGTCCTGTGAGTGTTTTAAATTCTTTTATAAGGATTTTTAAACAGATAAAGAGTGCAATAAGGGGAATAAAACATGCTGCCACAACGGCAATTATTGTTGCTGTGTTCATTGAAAACTCCTGTTTTTTGTAAGAGAAATACAGTCTACACATTCATCTACTGCAGTCATTAAATCATCTAAGTTTTCATCTCCATAGACTGTTATGTGAAGAACTGCACTTTCAAATAAAGATGTAAAAAGTCTGTTTATGTCTTTAATTTTTCCGCTTTTAATTTCTTTGTTTTCAATTCCGCGGATAATAACTGTATTTATTAAATGTCGGACTCTTATAAGACGTCGTGAAATTTTTTCTCTAACATTAGTTCCTGTTTTTTGAATTGCAAGAAGATATTCAATTATAATTTTTATAAGCTGGCGGTTATCTTCAATGTCTTTTATAATTGTTTTAATTATTTTTCCAAGGCATTCACCTGCACTGATAGAATTATCTTGTGAAATTTCAAGCAGATTTTTTTCAAGTGAGTCAGTAAATTGCTTTATACTGTATGTAAAAATTTCACGCTTATTTTTAAAATAAATATAAAGGGTTGTTCTTGTTATACCGCAGCGGTCTGCTATTTTTTGGAAAGTAACATCGTCATATCCGTCTTCGGTAAATAAATCCAGCGATTTTGCAAGAATTTCGTGTTTTCTTTTGTCGTGTTCAACTACAACTGCCATTAGTATTCCTTTGCCTGTTTGTGTTTTTCTGTAAAAGCTTTTTCACCGCCTTTATAAATGTAAAGCGTAGTATCTAGATTTCCAGCCTTAAGAGATTTTAGACTGCTTGCATAACGACCGATGCCTTCCTGAAATTTTTTGTGACTTGTAATTACACCAAGCTGCCAGTTAGGAAAATCTGTAAATAAAGAAGACATATCTTTGTAAAGTTTAAATGCTTCTTCTTCATCCCCCAGTCTTTCTCCATAGGGAGGGTTACATAAGAGCAGTCCGCTTTCGTATGGAGCTGACAGTTCTTTAAAATCGCTTACAATAAAATCCGGGCGTATTAAGCGGTTGTCACTTCCTATCATCTGTAATGCTCTTCCTGCCATTACACAGGCATGTTCTGCATTTAACTTAGCTCTTTCTATTGCCAGAGGATCAATGTCACTTCCTGTAATTCTTGTTTCAACATCAGTTCGTATTTTAGAAGCTTCTTCCTTTTTTATTTCTACAGCCCTCTGCTGATTGTAGATGCTTAAGTTTTCATAAGCAAAATGTCTTCCTAGTCCTGGTGCTACATTGTAGGCGTAAAGGGCGGCTTCAATTGCAATAGTTCCACTTCCGCAAAACGGATCATGCAAAGGAGTTTTTCTTCGCCACATCATTTCCTGAAGTAAAACAGCAGCTGTTGTTTCTCTAAGAGGAGCTATTCCGCCTTCACTGCGATAACCTCTTTTGTGAAGTGCATCTCCGCTCGTGTCTAAAAGAATTGAAACAACATTTTCATCAATGTAAACTCGAACGTCAACACTCTGACCGCTTTCTGGAAGAACAGACATATGCCATTTTTCGCCAAGTTTTTTGTAGATTGCTTTCTGAATCATTGACTGTACTGAATGTTCTGAATTTAATTTGCTTTTGTAAATGCGAACTTTATCTACTTTGACTTTTACATCTTTTTTAAAGAAATCTTGCCATTCAATGCAATAGCATCCGTCAAAAAGCGAATCAAAATTATCTGCAGTGTATTTTTTCATTAAAAGATATACACGGTCGCTGGTTCTAAGACAGTAATTTGTTCTGTAAAGAGCATCATTGTCGCCAGTAAAGTTTACGCGTCCTGGTGCGTTGCCATTTAATTTGTAGCCTAGATGTTTTAATTCGTTGCCTAATATTTTTTCGGCACCAACTGCACAAAGTGCTGTATATTCATTCATCTTTATAACTTAACATTTTTTGTCATTATGTACAAGAAACAGAAAAGTTGTGATTTTAAATTATCTTTGAGCAATTCCTCTAAAGTCGCTGATTGATTTATATCCCTTGCGTTTCATAAATTTTTTCAAGTCATCAATAATTTCTATCATTGCCAGAGGATTTGAAAATGTTGCACTTCCAACTTCAACTGCACTTGCTCCTGCCATAATAAATTCTGCAGCATCTTTCCAGTTAGAAATACCGCCCAGTCCGATAACAGGAACTCTATTTTCTAAGGGAAGTTTATTTATTGCATTAACAACATCGTAGACCATTCTTAAGGCGATTGGTTTTATTGCAGGACCACACAGACCAGCTTTTATATTTGCAAAAACAGGTGCTCCTTTTTCGACGTCAATTGCAAGAGCCTGAAATGTATTTACAAGGCTTATTGCATCGCAGCCTGCATTGATACACGCAAGAGCTATTTCTACAACATCAGGTGCGTTTGGAGTAAGTTTTACCATTAGCGGTTTATGAAGAACTTTTTTTACAGCACTTACTACTTCAAAGGCTGCATCAGGATGCATTCCAAATGCCATAGCTCCGGCTTTTACGTTTGGACAGCTTATGTTTAGTTCAATCATGGGAACTTCTGTTTTATCTAAAAGACTTGCAGCTTCAACATAAGATTCGACACTGCCCCCCGCAAGGTTTGCTATTGTAACTGTATTAAGTTTGAGCATTTGAGGCAGATAAGATTTTATAAATTCTGCTGTACCAGGGTTCTCAAGCCCAATTGAATTAATGTGACCGCCAGCTGTTTCTACAACTCTTTCTCCTGGATTACCTTTTCTTGCTTCGAGGGTTAACCCTTTTGAACAAATTCCTCCCAGTTTGTTTACGTCAAAGTAACCGCGGTAATTTTGTCCGTAAGCAAAAGTTCCTGAAGCTGCAATCACAGGATTTTTAAATTTTATTCCGCAGATTTCTACTTCAAGATTTACTTCTTCATCTGATAAAAGTGCTGATTTTTTTTGAGCAGGTTTTACTGCATCATTTACAAAGGGTTCAAAAGAAATAATGTCTGCATTAAAAACAGGTCCGTCTTTACAAACTCTTTTGTTTCCCTGACTTGTAAAAATTGTACAGCAAAGACAGGCTCCAACTCCGCATGCCATTTTATTTTCCATGCTTATGTAACAAGGAATATTTGCTTTCTGACATATTTCTTTTACGTAACGCAGCATTGGTAGAGGTCCGCAGGCGTAAACGGCACTGTATTTTCTTTCAATTAATTTTTCTGCATCAATGGCGGCACTAAGCATTCCATGGATTCCAAAACTTCCGTCATCAGTTGTTATAAAAAGATTTTGAGCTTTTATATTTTCAGTTCCATAAAATCCGCTTTTAAAAGAAGCATAAAAATCATAACTTTTTGCCTTTAAGCTTGAAGCAAAGTTTGCAACGGGAGCAACTCCAATTCCGCCTCCGATGATACATATTTTTTCTTTTTCTGAATTATAAAATTCATTGAATGTGTTTCCTAACGGACCTATAAGTTCGCATTTGTCTCCTGCTTTTAGAGAACAAAGTTCTTGAGTGCCTATTCCTTTTTTTAAAATAAGAAATTCAACTCTTACTTTCCTTTTGCCGTCTTCAAGTAATTTTTCACTGCAGGAATAAACACTTATAGGTCTGTCTAACTGAACTGAACTTGGAACAGCCCTCAAAAGATAAAATTGACCTGGCTTTGCAGAAACTTGTGCTGAACGTTCAAGAATATGTTCTGTAACCAGATGAAAAACATTATCCTGACCTTCAACTTTTTTGCAGCTTATAATATCGGCCTTTCCAAAAAATTTTGTTCCATTGCCGCTTATGTCAATTTCTGCCCTGTCCATTTTTTTTCACATCCTTTATTTTTTTACTGAATTATTTAATAAGATTTTTTGTTTCAAGCAAATCTTTTTTAGCTTCCAAAGCTGCCATGCCAGCCGCATCTCCTAAGTCATCCATTGTAAGAGTTCCTAAAGTTAATTTTTCCTGACAGGTTGGACTTTTTTTCCATGCACATAAAATACCTCTTGAAGAATTTACAGTACCGCCAGCCTTGTCCAGTAAAGTTGCACAAATTTTTGCATCTCCGCCTTGTGCACCGTAACCCGGAATAAGAAAGAATATATCTGGATAAGTATCGCGAATGGTGCGGGCATCACTTTCTTCTGTACAACCAACAACTGCACCTACTGGAGAACATCTGCATCCTTCAAATTGAGAAGCAAAATCTTTTTCAAGATGGTTTAATTCTTTTCCTACACTGTCTAAAACACAGCCACCATTTTTAAGTTCCTGCTTTTCAATGTCAGTCATGCCTGGGTTGCTTGTCCTTAAAAGAACAAATATTCCTTTACCATTACTTTCGCAGTATTGTGTAAAAGGTTTTAATGTATCAAAGCCCATGTAAGGATTAACAGTTATAATGTCGCTTTCAAAATCTCCCGAAAAATGTGCTTTTGCATATGCTGCAGCCGTGTTGGCAATATCACCGCGTTTTATGTCGCTTATGCATATTAATCCGCTTTCTTTTACAAGC
>CAZALL010000149.1:0-4562 GCA_964485955.1 uncultured Treponema sp.
AATTAAGCAGAGTATTTGATGTAGAAAGGTAGGAATTAACTCCATAAGAATTTGTAAGAACACTGCCATCAGAACAAAGTCCTTCGTTTGTCAAAAAAAGCATTGCATCAGATACAGGCATTGTTTCACAGATATTTGCATGACGTAAGAAGCGGCTTTCTATTTTTACCTGCAGATTGTGAAGCGGCATAAGATCTACAGAAAAAGTAATACAGTCACTATCCGGCGGTAAAGTAGACCCCATCTGGATTCCGTTGTTTGTATAATTCTGATAATTTGGATGTATGTAACTTATATTTTCACTAGAATCTTTGTCATGATGTGAATAAGTATAAGGCGTAATTAAAGTATAATTAAATGCCATTCTTGAACAGGGAGAATTTTCAGGAGTATACAAAAGTCCACCCTTCATTGCTACACGATTATTTCCGTCTAAACTTAACTTGACAAGATTATTCATACTAAGGTCATCTACAAAAACATCACCAGTAAATGCAAGTGTGTTAAAAGGTTTAAATTCAAATGCAAGTCCCATCCAAATATTGTCACTATATCCGCCCAAAGACTGATTTAACATATATGGCGACGGAAAAAGATATGAAAAATCAAAGCGCTGCCCAAAAACACTTGCTTCATAATAAGAAAGTGTAAATTTTTTATGCAGATAAAGATCCAGTGCATGGAAGGCAAGCCACTTGTCTGGTTTAATTGAACCAGAAAGACTTTGTGCACCTATAGAAGACATCTGCTGTGTATAAGCATAATGCTTTCCATTTATATGAAATGAAATATTTGCTGAATGAAATGCACTGTCATTTAAGGCAAGTCCGTCTCCTAAGTTAAGTCCCCAGCCGCTTCTGTAAATACCAGTTTGAAAATAAATATCTTTTGTTCCTACAGCAGCCGCAATATTTCCGTCCACCATAGATTTAAAAGGACCTATAATTGCAGGGTCATGAATACCATCATGAATATAGTTTGTATAAAGCGGAAGATAAGACTGATAGTCATCCGTTGTATTTATAACACCTAAAGAATAACCACATGTAATAAGTTCATCTAAAATACAAATATCTCCCTGTAAAAAAGGATTTACATTAAACTGAAATCCAGAATTATTTTCACCACTTACAAGTTTTGTATTAAATTCACCTTCAATTAAAACATTCCAGGCTTTTCCAAAAATTAATTTTGAATAATATTCAGCAGTACTTTTGTCATTTTCATTGCCATTTTCCATAACTTGGGCAATTAAATCTTTTATTACAGAAACAGGATATGGTCTTAAAGACGGAAGACGGTCAACAATTCCTCTTATTTCCCAACCCTGTGCGATTGTATAAAACTGGTGATCAGGATTAACACTTACCTGGGCATTTAATTTTACAAGTCCTGACATTGAAAGTACAAATACAAAAAATAAAGAAAATCTGATTTTTTTATTCATAAAGCAAACACTTAGCCTATTAAAAAGTTTCCCTCTCAAGAGCAATATTTTATACGATTATTGCACTTAAAACAAGTATAATGTAAAATAAGACCATGGCTCTTAGCTCTCAGGACAAAAAAAACATCTATACTCTTTTAAAAATTTCAAAAACTTATGCTTCAGGCTACATTCCAAAAGAATTTAAGGAAGAAATGCCTGTTTTTACAGATGATGTTCCAGAAAAAATTACAAAAACTTCTACCATTACATTAGATGAAATTGCCCATAAAGTACAAAACTGCCATAACTGCCAGCTTGAAAAATCTAAGTCCGAAAATTCTTCAGGTTCAGGCTGTGCACATCCACTTTTACTTGTTGTAACTTTAAAGCCTCTCTCTCACAATGCAGAAATTCTACTTGAAAAAATGCTTTCTTCAATCTGCCTTGATAAAACTTTAAACTGTTTTGTAACAAGCATAATTAAATGTAAAGGTAAAAATATAAATAATCCTTCTGAAGACGAAATTAATTGCTGCAAAGCTTATCTTAATGCCCAGGTACATATTTTAAAACCAAAATATATTTTATCTTTAGGCGAAAAAATAAGTCAGTCACTTTTAAAAACAGATTATACCCTGCAACGTCTTCGCACCAAGGTCTGGGGATGTCGTCTTGGCAACAAAGAAAGTGATCCTGTTTTACCCTTAATTACAAGTTTTAGTCCGGAAGAACTTCTTGAAAATCAAAATGCAAAAGCTTTAGCCTGGCAGGATCTTAAAATGCTTAGGACAAAACTTTCAGAAAAATTTACAGAATATAAAAACATTTTAATGCAGGCAAAATAAATGCCAAGATATTTTCAAATTGTTGTAGATGTTCCCTTAAACCAGACCTTTACTTACAGGGAAAATGAAAATCTTGAAGAACGCACACTTTCTGGTGAAGAACTTTTTGGTCGTCGTGTTGAAGTACCTTTTGGAAACAGAAAAATTTCAGGAATTATTGTTCAAGTAAATGACACTCTTCCTCAAAACTTAAATCTTTCACAATCAAAAATAAGGGAAATAAATAAGTTTACAGATACAGAACCTGTCTTAACTAAAGAACTTTTTGAAACTGCAAAATGGATATCTCGCTACTACATTGCATCTATAGGAGAAGCAGTTTTTACAATGCTCCCCAGTGCAAAAAAAGAAAGTTCATTTTCATCTTTTACAGATTTTGAAGAAGAAAGTGCATTTGAAAAAAAAGATTTAAGTGAAGAACAAAAAAATGCAGTGGACGGAATTTTATCTGACAAAGAAAAAAATTCTTTTCACTACCTGTACGGAATGACAGGCAGCGGAAAGACGGAAGTTTTTCTTTGTGCGGCAGAAAAAGTTTTATCTTCTGGTAAAGATGTAATTTATCTTGTTCCAGAAATTGGACTTACCCCCCAGGTTGTTGAAGCAGTTGTAAAAAGATTTGGAAATACAGTTGCAGTCCTTCATTCAGAGCTTACTCCTTCCCAGAAATTCAGTGAATGGAAAAGAATTCTTCATGGGGAAGCCAAAGTTGTAATTGGTGCAAGAAGTGCAGTATTTGCTCCCCTAAAAAATTTGGGACTGATTATAATTGACGAAGAACATGATGCTTCTTATAAATCAGGCAGTTCTCCTCGATACCATGCAAGACAGGTTGCCATGTACCGTTCTTCAAAACTGCATATTCCGCTTGTAATGGGAAGTGCAACGCCTTCTGTTGAAGCCTGGAAACTTATGGAAGAAAAAAAACTTATCCGCCATATTTTAAGTAAAAGACTTGCCGGTGGAAAACTTCCAGACATTCACAGCATAGACTTAAGACTCTGTCCTCAAGATACAGGTGCTCTTTCTCCTGAACTTGTAAGTGAAATTACAAAAACTATTGAAAACAAAAAACAAGCTATTTTATTTTTAAACAGGCGTGGATTTACACACTTTTTTAAATGCAAAAGCTGTGGTTTTGAACTTAAGTGCAAAAACTGTTCTGTTTCTTTAACTTATCACAAAAATGAAAAACGACTTCGCTGCCACTACTGCGGATACAATGTTGAACCGCCTTCTCAGTGCCCGGAGTGTGGTTCCCTTGACGTAGGTTACAGCGGTTTTGGAACAGAATTTATTGAAAACGAAGTAAAAGCAAAATTTCCAAACGCACGCACAATAAGAATTGATTCTGACAATTTAAAAAAAGGTGAACTGCAGCAAAAACTAGATGACTTTAAAAAAGGTGAATATGATATTTTACTTGGAACACAAATGGTTGCAAAAGGATTAAACTTTCCTAAACTTCAGCTAGTTGGAGTAGTTCTTGCAGACACGGCACTTCACTTACCAGACTTTAGGGCACAGGAAAGAACTTTTTCTTTACTTACACAGGTTGCAGGAAGAGCCGGAAGATATTTTCCAGATGGTAAAGTTCTTATACAAAGTTACAGTCCGGAAAGAGAAGTTATTAAACTGGCAGTAGAAAACAAAACAGAAGATTTTTATAAAAGTGAACTTGAACAAAGAAAAATTTTATTCTTTCCGCCTTACTCAAGACTCTTACGACTTGTATTCCGCTCTGCTCTTCCAAATGCTGCAAAAACTGCCAGCCACGGAGCTGCCTCCATTTTAAGTCACATGGCAGGAGATAATGTTGAAATTTTAGGACCTGCAGAATGTCCTATTGAAATGATAAATAAAAATTACCGCTACCAGATTTTACTTAGGGCAAAAAATATATCTTCACTACAGGTAATTGTTTCTAAATTCTACTGGGGCTACACAAAGCCTAAGAACGTTTACATAGAAATTGACGTAGACCCTGTAAACATGCTTTAAACATGCCGTCTTATTCCATCAAATTTTACCTGCCACAAAAAAAGTCCATCTGGCGGGGCTGTAAAACCTGCATTTTTTCTCTGACAACTTTCAAATAGATTTTTAAAATCCTGTACAGAAAAATTATTTTTTTCACAGCCAATCAATGTTCCAGTAATTGACCTTACCATTTTCCACAAAAAAGCATTAGCTTCTATTTCAAACCCAAGCAAATCTTCTCTTTCATACCACCAGTGAGCTTTTTCTACATAGCGCTTTGTTGAAAGACTCTTATCCCCAGCTGCAGT
>CAZALL010000150.1:0-4553 GCA_964485955.1 uncultured Treponema sp.
TTCAAAAAAGTCATGCAGACATTCAATAAAGCCCCTGTCTATTTCAAAGACACTTACACATGCACCTCTTTGTAGAAGAATATCTGTCATGCAGCCTAAACCAGGTCCTATTTCCCAAACGCAATCACCTTCTTTTAATTCAAGCTGATCAATAATAGTATTTCTTGCTTTTTCATTTAGCATAAAATTCTGACCAAACTTTTTTTGCATAGCCATAGCTCTTGATTCCATAAAATCTTTTAATGAAGAAGGCGAATTGTAATCTGGTTTAGTCATAATTTATCCTTAAAACTAACAGGAGGAAAACCTGCAAAAAATTTTACTGTAAAAAAAATAACTTCATACAGTGCGTTTAGTATACATGAAAATACAGGTGAAAGAAAAGGCATTAAAAGGCAAGAAATTATAGAAAAAATTGAAAGAGTTAAAAATAAATTTATTAAAGGGCTTACAACAGTCGTTGAAATAATTCCTATTGGTGTTAATGTAGAAAAAGTTTTTATACTAATATAAGAAGTTGTAATTTGGGCACTTACGCTTGCACCTAATGAAGAACTAATCTTATGAGGAAAAATACGGCAAAGATATTTATTAATACATTCAGAAAATAAAAGTATGCCTGCTAACGATGCATAACTTAAAAGAAAAGCAAGTTCAAACATATCGCATGGAAAAATCATAGAATGAATTATAAAAACAAACGAAAGAACTGTAAGACTATTTATGCTACGTAAATTTATCCATGAAGATAATATCATTATAAGGGAACACAAAAATGCCCTAAATAAAGAGGGAGATCGTCCGGCAAACCATAAAAAAAGTATAATTGCTGCCAGACGAAAATAATGAATATATTTTTTACCAAACATTTTTTTACCAGCCTTAGATGCCAGTCCTGAAAAAAATGAAAGATGCATTCCGCTTAAAGCAAGAATATGTGATAAACCTGAAAGCATAAAATTTTCTTTTGTTTCCATGTCAAGATATTCTCTTGAACCGCTCAAAAGTGAAATTATTAAAGAAGAAGCTTTTCCCCAGCCATATAAAAGTCTTTTAAATAAAAGCCTGCACATGGCTCTAAAATAAAAAAAGTGACCTGTAAAAGATTGATCATAAAAAGCAGATTCAATTTTTTGTGCAAGGAAACATTGTTTTTTTTCTAACCATTCACCTTTTATATAAATAACAGCCCCTTCTTCAATTAAAAAAGCTTTATTTACTGGCGAAAAAAGTTTTCCAGGTTTTAAGGAATCAACATATTCTGAAGGAAGTAAAACAGAAATCTCCCCTAAAGAAGATGAAGTTAAAGAATAAACAGCGTCTGTTTTTTGATTTTTTTTTGACTTTACCTTAAATACCTGCAATTTGCATGAATAAAAATTACCACTCGAAGTAACATTTGGACTTGAAATAACTTTTCCTTCAATAAATTCAATTTCTAAAGGACAAAGAAGACTTCTAAAAATATGAGTGTTTTTTATTTTAAATCCAAGGCAATATACACAAAATGCAATTATAAAGGCACTTATAATAAAAGGATTTAAATTTTTTTTTATAAATTCATTTACCACTTAAGTTTTGAAAGTGATTCTCTAGCAGCCAAGATTACTTCTTTATCATAATCAAGATATGTTACATAAAGAAGTGAATCAAAAGCATTCTTGTCACCTATTCTCCCTAAAGAATTTATTAATGCAAGTATAATTTCTTTTGAAGGAATTTTTCCCTTTTCCATACCTGCATTAAGGGAGTCAAGATAAGACGAAAACTGTAGAACCATCTGCGTTGATTTAGTAAAAGTACAGTCAGTTATTACTGAAGCAAACTGTTCATCTGACAAAACTTTGTATTCGTACTCAGTACAGGCAATTGGAAAGTAATTGTTTACTAAAGTTCCTGCACGAGTCCAGTCTAAATCAGAAAGCATTTTTAATGATTGCAGTTGAAGTTCCACAAAACTTTTTTCAGTTCTGCTAACATCCCCTGTATTATATATACAATCAGAAAGTGCTTTTTCTGCAAGTTCGCCCTTTATTTTTTTAGAAAAATTTTGAGAAAATTCAATTTTTTTTAAAATTACAACTTTAGCATTTGTATCTGCACTGGAAAATATATTTAAAATTTCATTCCCTGGTTTATCTGAAAGTTTAAAAGATACTTCATTTAAAAGACTTGAGAATTCAGGCCACCTTTCTGTCACAGCAAGAGTAAAAAGAATACTTGAACTTTGAGCATTACCAGTCTGACTTAAAGTTTTTATAATTTGACCTGTAAGTTCATCTGCATTTTCATTATTTTCAATTTTTTCTTCGAGATATTTGTTAAGACTTCTTATACACTCCTCGTCTGAATAAAAAGCCATTTTTTTTACTGCAGCACACTTTACATTATTTTCATTAAATGAATTAAAAACAGTATTTAAAAGAGAAGAAACGTTTTCGCTTTTTAAAGAATTATTTTCTGGAATAAACAGAATATTTTTTTCTGTAAGGTCTGCAAGATCTTTGTCAGATAAAAGAACATTGTTTGCTTCAAGACAAAAATTAAGAGAATTGATTATAAAATTTAAATCATTGTTCTTATAAGCTTCTTCAAGTGCTTTTGCTTTTGTAGAAAAATCACCTTTTATAAAAGAAATTTCATACATCTCCAGCGAAAATGCAAAATTAAAAATAGAGAAATATATAAGTAACAGTAAAGAAAATAACTTTTTATTCATAAATACATTTTATTCATTAAATACAGCTTCTTCAAGTCCTTCATCTGCTTTAAGTTCATCATTAGAAGTTTTTCTTGCACCTAAACGGTTTGCTTCTTCTATCTGTTCCTGACTATCTCCAACTTCAAGTGCATCACTTTCTGTCTGAACAATAGCTTCATTTATGTCTTTTTCTTCCTGTGGAATTGTATTGTAGACAAAACTTAAAATTGCATTTCTCATAGGCTCTTCAATATGTGTACATTCAAAATGAAGTCTGGACTGATTTATACTTTCATTATATTCAACTCCACGGACAATTCCATACATCATTATAAAAGTTTTATTTAAAGTAAACTGCAATTTAATCTGAACATCATTCTGCCCTTTTCCGCCAATACGAATCATTGCACCGTTTTCGCTTATATCTTCTAAAAGACACTTATAACCTTCTGTATTTTCAACAACATTAAAATCAACAATTTCACTTTTTATTATATACATCTGAACGGGAATATTACACTGACAGCGGACAGACTTACGTTTTTGAGCCCTCAAAATATTGTCTGTATGCTGAAGATGAAGACACGGTTCCCCAATAAAAAGTCCTGCATTTAAAACTTTTGTATCAAAAACATAACTTGCATCTCCTTTTCTCCAGAGATAAACACTTATAATCTGATCAATCCACTGGTCACCTGGAACTTTTATTAAATCATCCTGGCGAGGCATTGAAACAATAATTTCATGTCCATTATTTAAAATTCTTGAAAAGAAAATACCTTTACCTTTTAAAATTATACGAAGTTTTTGACCTTTAGAAAGAGATCTAGTATCATCAAGTCCTTTTTTGGCATCAGAGTCCAAGGCAATTCTTGTTCTGAATTTATAAAGTCTTGCAAGAAAACTCTGTACCTTAAATGATTTTTCTGTTCCGTTTTTTCGTGTTGTAGAAATTACCTGACTTATGCATTTATTTAATGAAGGAAGAGAAACATAGAGCGAAAGAGGATTTTCAAGTTGACACTCTTTTGCAAGTTTCCATAAAGTTGAAATTTCTGCAATATTGAATTTAGAATCAAGGCCTGTTGCAAAAAAATGAATTTTATCAGAGTTAGTAATAAACTGCCGGATAATAACTAAAATTACAATAATTCCGGTCAGTACAAGCAATATTCTTAAAATCAAATTGACCTCAACTTATTTATACTATAATATAAATCAAAATGAAAAAACTGTATAGATGTTTTGAAATTGCCATTATATTTTTACTTTTAGTCTTACCTACATTTTTTGTAGACTATCAACCTTCAGCTTCTTTTACTCCAAGATTTTCTCTTTTAACTTTTGTCCAATTATTAATTATACTTTTACTCTGCTATCAGTATTTAACTACAGCTTATGGCGACACATACATTCCGTTGAAGCAGAAAAAAGAAAAAAGAAATATAAGCATAAAAAAATGTTTTCTATACGCATTTATTGCATTTATTTTATTATGTGCAATAAACCTTTTTTTAAATCTAATAGCTTATATTTATCCCAATTTTTGTGAAGAACAAATTACAAAAACTGATTTTAAATTTTCAGCAGTTTCATTTTTTTTACTAGCACTTCAGTTTATTATTTCTGCATTCTACGAAGAAAGTGTATACCGACTTTTTTTACCAGAAAGTCTCATAAAGCTCTTTCCAAGATTTTATACATTTATTGAATTTTTTGCGGTTCTTGCATTTTCATTAGGTCACAGATATTTAGGAATTCTTGCTGTTATAAATGCCTTTTTATCCGGTATAGTATTAAGACTACTTTTTATAAAAACAAAAACTAATCCATTTCTGAATTAGTCATTTAT
>CAZALL010000151.1:0-2326 GCA_964485955.1 uncultured Treponema sp.
GCTGCATCATTTTGTTCAACTTTCGCTTCAAGGTCTTTAATTTCTGATAGTGTCATATATTCATCTCTTTTATTTTGTAATCTAAAGGTAAATTACAAACCCTATCTTTTGATGAGAGTAAGTAAAAATATTGTGCTATAATACTTGTATGAATTTTTCTAAACAGCTTGAAGAAGTAAATAAAGCCCGCAGGAATGCCAGAAAGCCGGAAGTAAAATTAACAAACCGTCATATAGAAATGCTGCAGATTCTCCGCGATGCACCAGAACATCCGACTGTAAAATATAATTCCAAATATTTTGAAAATTATTTTCATGTTGCAAATATTACGGTATTGCGAATTGCCACAGACTTAAGAGACCTGAATCTTATTGAAACTAAACATCAGCAGTATGTTCTAAAAGAAGGCTTTGATGAATGGGATGAACTTTTTGATAAAGATGCAAGAAATCAGATTGTTTTAATTGCGGGAATTAAAGGACTTTTGCAGCAATATAAAGGCACTCCACTTTTTAATAATATTGAAGAGCTTTTTTATCTTTTTGAACCAAAAATTGCTAAATCCAGCGGCCTTCTTTCTTCTGCCCGAATTGCAGTTCCTCCTCAGATTGAATTTAAAATCAATGTGAATAACTGGGAAAAAATCATGCGTGCCATGAGTCAGAACAAAAAGATTAAGGCAAGATATGTTGCTCCATATAAAAATGCACAAGCTCAGCGGGTTCTCTATCCTTATCAGATTCTACTTGATGACGGAACGGTTTATCTTTATGCCCACAGTGAATATAACAATGTTGATCTTCTTTATGATTTCAATAAGCTTGAAGGAATAACTGTTACAAATGAAGATTTTAGTCTGCCGGAAGATTATGATTTTACAAAACGCTGCAATGGCGGACATCTGGGAGCATTTACAAGTAATAAAGTCTTAAATTATGAAATTGAATTTACCGGCTATGCCAGTTATTGGATAAAAGACCACAAATGGGCTGATGACCAGACAATTGAAGAAGTTGACGAGGAAGATGTTATCGCAAGGTTTTCTTCCTGCCAGTCATCAAAAGTAATGGAACTAGTTCTAAAGTTCGGCTCTAAGGCAAAACCTCTAGCCCCAAAAACTTTTGTAGATAACTGGAAAAAAGAGGTTACCGCGATGTGGGAAATGGTAAAGGATTCTGTGTAAACATCAGAATTTCCATTTCTTTCTTGAATCTGGATTAATTAAATCGCACAACTTACGGGATTGTCTTCTATCTTTCTCGCATCCATCTCCATTAAAATAGCAGGCTTCAAGTTTTCTAAGGTCAGTTGGTACTCTGTAATAAGTCATCTTTTTTAACCAGTGAAAAGCCTGTTTTTTATCCAGCTCAATATTTGAGTAATAACGGTATAGTTGTTGATATGCCTCCCTATTCTGTTCAAGTTTCAGTTTTTCAATTTTTTCTTTTGAAATTTTCAAATTACCTTTGAAGTAAAAACTATTAGCCTTTAAGATTCTTTCTAAGTTAGAAATTAAGACTGAAAGAATATCCTTTGCCTGTGTACATACAGAATACCTGACAAATTTTTCAATCTGTTTTCCATAAATACTGAATCTGTATTCTAGTGGTTTTAATTCAAAATTTTTACTTATATGGATTTTTGGGACAATTATTCCTTCCGAACTGTTTATTGAATTACAGATGTCTGTAACAGCTGTAAAAAAATAAGTTTTGTTTTTATTTATTGAGAATACAAATTCTGATCCTATTTCGAGCATTATTGGAGCTTTTGAAAAATCAAGTTTTCCTTCTTTTTTCATGTTGAGTATCCTCTTTTAACAGGCAAAACCGATTTTTTTTGAACCGTCATCTTCTTTTTCTTTCTGAATTTTGCACAGTTCATTGATAATCATTTCAGAAGAAATTTGTTCATCTTCTATAAAGCGGATTTTACTTGCTAGCGTTCCAAAGTCACCTGGAGTAACCGTTTCATAACGAAGTAACTTGTCCGTCAAAGAGGGGGCAAATCTGTAACTGCCAAAGAACTTTCCAAGCAATTTTTCAATTCCGTCTTTTTTAAGAGGCTTAAATTCCGTCATAATATGGAAACGACGCTGCATTGCAGGATCCATGATATTTTTAAGATTTGTTGTACATATAAGGATTCCCTTAAACTCTTCCATCTGAGTAAGGAATTCATTTACAAGCGTGCGCTCCCAGCTGCGGACTGCATCTTTTCGGTTGGTAAAGAAAGAATCAGCTTCATCAAAAAGGAGAACATCTCCGCTTTCTTCTGCTTCCGCAAATGCTTTTGCAATGTTCTGTTCATTTTCACCAACATAAGG
>CAZALL010000151.1:2426-4548 GCA_964485955.1 uncultured Treponema sp.
GAATTGGCTTCAAGAACTTTCTGAACATCGTTTACAACAAGTTCTTCTTTACTGTCAGATAAATCCATTCCCTGAACTGTCTTAACCATATTGTCTACAGAAGCACCCGTTACATGATATTTACCGCAGAGTTCCACAAGTTCTGAATGAAGATTTTTACTCATATTCAGTCTGTTCAGTTTTGAATCTGCAATATTACGGAGCATGGTTCTGCTCATTTCCTTGAATCTGATTGAGTATGTAAAACGGCGCAAAGTTGATTCATCAAGTGGGTCTGTATAATTAAGAATCCAGATTACCTTGTTTACGCTGTTTTCAAGCATTGTATTTACGGTTCCTTTTTTACCGTTGCCTGCTCCTCCACCAATCAACATTTCAAAGAAATTCATCCTTGTGGAAAGCATGCTTTCGGCTTCATCTACAATAATTACTGAATCTTTTTTTGAAAGAGAAAGCAGACAGTTAAGACGGCTCAATGCATGTTTTTCAGGATTTTTATTGTCATCATCAACTTCAAGTTCATTTTTGAAAATATATGGAGTGAGACCTGATTTAATGGCAAGAGTACGGGCATATTCTGTTTTACCGGCACCTGGAGCTCCATAAAGAAGAAGGTTTGTACTTGTGTCATTCTTTAAAAGACGGAGTGCAAGCTCGCTTTCATCTTCTTTTATGGAAAATGTGTCCAATTCATAAGATTCCTTCTTTTCATCTTTTTTAAGAACATCACAGAAGAAGACATTCAAATCTCCTGCATAAATACAATCTACGGCATCCTGCTCAATATCACCGTCAGAATCCATGATGTCGTAAGAAATGAGTTTTTTATCGCGACGGAGAAGAGCTTTTATGTTCTTAATTGATAATCCAGTACATCTTGAATAAAGCGTTAGACGGTTTTCTGAGTCATGGTCTATGAGTTCATTAAAAACAGGATAAAGTTCCTTGACTGTGTGAGAAGTATATGCAATATTCAGGACCTCACCCTCTTCTTCTGTAAGATTAAAAGAATCAGTGAAGAACTTTACCATGTCTGTATTTTTACTGAATCTGATAATATTTTCAGGAACTGTGATTTCTTCTGGAATTGTAAATGTCTTTCTCTTATCGTTCGGTTCATAGAAAAATGTATAAGCAATGATTTTTGCAAAATTCTGATTTTTTGCTGCAAATACAGCACGAACCTGATTGATGTTGTCTAAAGTTTCAGTATTCCATTGACCGCATTTATCATAAACCGTTGAGTCTTCTTTATAATTTACCTTAATGTCACCACGCATATCAAAAGGATGAGAACAAATTTCAGATTGAGGCTTTAATGTAAGGAGCTTAGCTTTTTTGTGTTTCTGAATAACGGCTTCAATAACTTTTCTGGAATGATTTTCAAGGCCAAGAGCTGCCACAAGTGAGTTATAAAGAGTCTGGCTTTCTTCAAAACTTCTGTATTCTTCTACATCCAGACAGAGTTTGTAGAGAAAATAACTAATTGCAAGATTTTCATTTTTAGATAAGTTTTTTACCGAATAAAAAAAGTTTCCATACATAATTCATTTCCTCTTTTTATGAATATATGAATAGCATGGCAACCCTATCTTTTGATGATAGTTAGTAAAAAATTTTGATTTTTTAAATAGGGCTGTGTTGTTTATCAAAACAGAGAGCGGAAAAAAGCATCTTGAGTTCTACTACGGCAAGCGCGGACCTGCCCGAAGGATGTCGATTCCGGAAGTGGTTACTTTGAATCTGGCAAGAATCCTTGATAGGACTTTCGACTAAAAGACTTTCCATAAAAATGCGTCAGTGCCACAAGAAAGAATATAAACCGGCTGCTGACGGCAGAACAATTTCATCTTCTTCTCAACAGAAGCAGAATTGAAAATGTCTGGTCTGTCATAAAGTTGAATCTGTTCTGCAACAGTTTTTGCCGAATTTAATAAGTCAGCAAAAACTCGAAGTTTGACCTAGTACGTTTTAACTGTATATTTTATAAAAATTACTTATCCAGTACGTTTCAATTATACAACTTGCAAATTTTTACAACTCGGTCTATTATAACCGTATGGTTTTAAGAGAATACTGGCTAAAAAAAATACGGCCTTTTTATGAAAATGAACTCATCAAA
>CAZALL010000152.1:0-4532 GCA_964485955.1 uncultured Treponema sp.
AAAGCTCCGTCGTTTTGACCGTAAGGTGAAGCTGTGTTGTATGAATTAAACCATTGCGGTCCATAAATTTTTGCTTTTAACCCTAAATTTAATCCATTTAAAAACCAGTTTTTATTTTCTATATTCTGACTGTATAAATTAAAAGTTTTACCTAAATTATTATTCTGCCATAAATGTTCTGTACCTTCAGTTAAATTCCATTCATTATCACTTAAGGTACGATAATTTAATGTAGGACGTTCTACTTTTCCTAAAAGATAAAGAAAATCATAATATTCTTCTTCAGTAGATTTTAATGCTTCCTGAGCGTACAAAGTTGCAGCTAAACTGACAAACAATAATGCATATATATGTTTTTTCATCTTTTCTCCCTTAACTTTGATTATTTTATCCATAAAAATCACGGGAAAGTATAGCAAAATACACTCTTTCTTTCTATAAGCAATTTTATCTTATTACATCAATAAAGATAGTATCTTGATTTTTAATTCAATGGGAAATATAAAAATTTGCAATTATCATCATAATCTGGAACTGCATATTCAAAAAATAACTTATCATCTGAATTTTCAATTTCTTTAAAGCCTAATCTCTTTTTATAATAATCATTTAATTTTGGAGTATTTATTGCAAAAAATTATTCTTCATATTAAGCAAACTTTTTATTTTTTTAGAATATATATTTTTTTTCAAAATCGTCTAATGATAAAGGCTTGTCAAAATAAAATCCCTGGAAAGCATCTGCACCTGCATTTACAAGGAATTTAGTCTGTTCAAGTTTTTCAACTCCTTCAACAATTACACGCATATTCAATTCTTTTGAAAGATTAATTACAGTTTTTATAATCCGTTCACTTTTTTCCATATTATCTGTATCTGACAAAAAGAGCATATCTAATTTTACTACATCAGCATTCATGTCTTTAAACATGTTAAGTGAAGAATATCCTGAACCAAAATCGTCCATTTCAATTAAGAAACCATATTCCTTTAATTTTTTTATAACGCTCATTGAATAATCACGGTTTGTCATAAAGGCACTTTCCGTAATTTCAAGATTAAGCTTTTTTGGATCAACATAATATTCTTCAACCAGCTTTGTAAGACAAGCATAAATATCCATGCAAAAAAGATCTCTGGCAGAAATATTTACAGAAATCGGAATGTCAGTTATTCCCTTCTTTTCCCAGTCCTTTAACTGTTTACATGCCTGTTCCCACATATAAGAATCAAGTTTAAAAATTAAATTTGAAGATTCCAAAACAGGAATAAATTCTGCAGGCTTCAATAAACCTTTTGAAGGACTCTGCCAGCGAACAAGTGCTTCAGCTCCAGTAAGTTTTCCTGTAACAGAAGAAATCTGCGGCTGAAGGAACATCCTAAACTGTCCCAAAGAAAGTGCCTTGTCAAAGCCAGAAACTACTTCAAGTTTTTTCAAAGATTCTTCCATCATTGTAGAATCATAATATGCAATAATTTTATTATAGTTGCGGGTTACACTCTGACAGGCAAAAAGAGCCTTATCAATACTGTCTGTAATATATTTTATAGAATCTTTTTCATCTTTAGGATTATTATTATCTTCAGCATTTTCTTCGATTTTAACTGGAATTGCATAAACTCCAACAGAAATACGTATCTTTAATCCGCCCTTATCAAGTCTGTGAGTCATCATTTCTAGAGCTTCAAGAAAAACTTCTTCATCAAAACTTTTCTTTGGCAAACACAAGGCAAATTTGTCACCAGAAACACGTCCTAAAATTGAACCAGATTTTGCATAACGTTTTAAAAGATTTGCTTCTTCTATTAAAATTTCATCACCATAATGAGAGCCAAATAATTCATTTATAAGTTTAAAGTCATTTACATTTGTACACAAAAGAATATATTCAACATTTTTTTGTGCTTCAAGAATTTGATGAGCTGTCTGTATAAATTTCTGTCTGTTATAAACTTTTGTAAGATGATCATGATCTGCAAGTTCACGTTCCTTACGAAGCTGATTTATTGAATCTGTTTTATCTGAAACTATAAAATAAGAAGTAATAAGAGCCTTTGTTTCTTCATCCCGTATTTCACGATAACCTGCATCAAAAAAACGCTGCTTATTGTCAATCATCTGAACATCCCTCCAGTCAAGGGAACTCTTATGTTCAGGATTATTTCTTACCTGCCAGATTTTATAATACTCTGACATTTTTTTTAAATCTGGTTCATTTAAATCCAGATTAAAGATTTTTTTTCCAAAATCATTTATAAAAATACAATTTGATTCTGCATCAAAACAAGCTATTGCCTGAGAAAAATCTTTTGCAACAACACCTAAAGTTTTTCCTAAAATTCTGGCACTTACAAAAAATATAGAAAAATATGCCGTAGTAAGTGCTAAGAGAACAAATAAAAATGCCGAAACATCAACAGGGAAATTTAAAAATACACAAAGTGCATTTACTGCAATCACAAATATATAGAAAGTAAAAATTGTTATATATTTAACTCTGTAAAATCTTGGTGAACGAAGGGATTTTACAATCATCTGCACAATGGCAACAAATGCAAGTGCATAAACAAAAACAATATGCAGATAATGTACCCATGTAAAATTTATCTGCTGATAAAAAATTCCAACTGCCGGCAAAGATACTTTTATTATGTCAAACATATGATGAAATTTTACATTCAACATAAGATTTACAAAATCTGCCAGACAAAAAGCACCCATTGTTACAAAGAAGGGTTTACCAAATGTATAACGACCTGTGTACTCCTGGGAATACATTAAAAATCCTAAAACAAGCCAGTCTAAAAATGAATAATATAAAGCTAAATGTATAAGACCTGCATAAACTCTCTTATGGAAAATAAAAAATGCCATATTTGAAAGCATAACAGCCATTGCTACAGCCAGAATACTAAGAAGTATTTTAGAGAATGTTGTTTTTGTTTTTCTAATCCTGAACATGCAGATACTCATTCCTAAAAAAACAAGTCCTACAAATACAAGATATATTATCTTCAAATACATCATTTTTATTTTAACATGCTTTTTTAAATACTGACAGAAATTTTTCTTTACAACAAGAATTTAGTAACCTTTATTTAACCTTGATTCTAAGAGCTCTTGTTGCATTAATTACTGCCAGGACCATAACTCCAACGTCAGCAAAAATTGCCAGCCACATACTTGCAAGACCTAAGGCTCCAAGCAAAAGACAGAAAGCTTTTACAGTCAATGCAAAAATTATATTTTCATGAACAATTTTTAAAGTCTTACGCGATATTTTCATAGCAAGTGCAATCTTTGCAGGATCATCGTCCATAAGTACAATATCTGCAGCTTCTATTGCGGCATCACTTCCTAAAGCACCCATTGCAATTCCTATATCTGCTCGTGAAAGAACAGGAGCATCATTAATTCCGTCTCCTGTAAAGGCTAATTTTTCCTTTTGTCCTTTTTGAGCAAGAAGTTTTTCTACTTCATAAACTTTATCTGCAGGAAGAAGTTCACTTTTTACTTCATCAATTCCAATTTCTTTTCCAACTCGTTCTGCAACCACCTTTGAATCGCCAGTAAGCATCAAAGTTTTTTTAATTCCGTTTTGCTTTAAGATTTTTAATGCAAGTTTTGAATTTTCTTTTACTACATCAGAAATTATTATACAGCCGGCGTAAACATTTTCTACTGCAACATAAATTACAGTTCCTTCATCATGCTGCTGAGTAACTTGTATATTCTGACTGTCCATCAATTTTTTGTTACCTGCATAAACTGTTTTTGATTCAACTAAAGCACTTACTCCCTGACCTGCAATTTCTTTTACATTGCTTACTTTAGATAAATCTATTTCTTTAGCAAATGCTTTTTTTATACTCTGACTGATAGGATGATTTGATGAACTTTCTGCATGTGCGGCGTAATACAAAAGACTTTCTTTACTAAAAGAATTTTCTGGATACATTGCAGTAACTTCAAAAACTCCTTTTGTTAAAGTCCCAGTTTTATCAAACACAATGTATTTTGTCTGACTTAATGCTTCAAGATAATTTGAACCTTTTACTAAGATTCCATTTTTTGAAGCACAACCTATTCCGCCAAAAAAACTTAAAGGAATTGAAATTACAAGTGCACACGGACATGAAATTACAAGAAATGTTAATCCACGGATTACCCACGAAGACCACACTGCTGACATTCCTATAAGACCTGTTCCGTTAAAAAGATGAATGAACATAATTATAAGCGGTGGAAGGACTGCAAGAACTAAGGCACTGTAACAGACTGCAGGTGTATAATATTTTGCAAACTTTGTAATAAAATTTTCTGAGCGTGATTTTTTCATGCTGGAATTTTCTACAAGATTTAAAATTTTACTTACCGTTGATTCACCAAAAACTTTTGTTGTACGTACTTTTATCATTCCGCTGATGTTAATACATCCGCTTACAACATTATCGCCTTCAAGTGCATCACAAGGGGTACTTTCTCCAGTAAGAGCCGAAGTATTTAATGTTGTATTTCCTTCAATAATAAT
>CAZALL010000153.1:0-4522 GCA_964485955.1 uncultured Treponema sp.
CTGCAATTGATTCACCAAATTTTGGATCTGCAATTGTTTTTCCTAAGAATGACATAACTTCTTTTGTATATTGAGGCATAAAAGGGTGGGCTAAGATCATAAGATCCTTAATTACATAGCAAAGGTTATAAATAAGTTTTTTTGCTTTTTGAGGATCACTTTCGCGTGTTTTCCAAGGTTCTGCTGCCTGAAATGCCTTATTGCAGATGTCAGAAATTGCAAATACTTCATGGAATGCATCTTTTTCATCAGCCCATTCAAGATACTCTGTTGCCTTTGCTTCATGTTCTTTTACTAAAGTCCATAAATCTTCATCAACTTCAGCATCTGGAATTGTATGATCATAATATTTATTTACAAAAAGAAGTGTTCTGTTTACAAGATTTCCAAGGTTTCCAATAAGTTCTCCGTTGTATTTTTCACGGAATTCTTTCCATGTAAACTGATAATCTTGTTTTTCAGGTCGATTGTAAAAAATGTAAAATCTCCATGCATCTGCAGGAATTCCGCTTTCTTTTGCATCACTTCCAAATACACCTATTCCACGACTTTTTGAAAACTTTGTATTTTCATAATTTAAATATTCTGTTGAACTCATATGATAGAGTTTTGTCCAGTTTCTTCCGCTTCCTAAAAGTGAACAAGGGAAAACTACTGTATGGAAAGGAATATTATCTTTTCCAATAAATTGAAAGAGATTTACTTCACTCTTATTTTTTGCGTCTTCACTTTCTTCCGGAAGCCACCAGCTTTTCCAGTCAAATGACTCTTTACCTTGTGATGTAAGTTCATCTGCTAACTGTTTTGTGATTGAAATATAACCGATTGGAGCATCAAACCATACATAAAATACTTTATTTTCATAACCTGGTTTAGGAACTGGAATACCCCATTTAAGATCACGTGTAATAGCTCTTTCATTTAATCCATCACGAATCCAAGCTTTTGTCATATTGATGGCATTTTCTGACCAGCGTCCTTCACTGCTTGCTTTTTTCATCCATTCTTCAAGTTTAGGGGCTATCGAAGGAAGATCAATATAAAGATGTTTTGTTTCGCGAATTTGTGGTTTTGCTCCACACACAGAACAGCGTGGTTCTTTTAATTCAACAGGGTCAAGAAGTGTACCACATGCATCACACTGATCACCTCTGGCATCTGTAGAACCACATTTTGGACAAGTTCCAAGAACATAGCGGTCAGCAAGAAAACGATTACATTCTGGACAGAAAAGCTGCTTGTTTGTATGTTCCTTTATAAAACCATTTTTATCAAGATCAAGAAAAATTGACTGAGTTATTTCTTTAATTTGTTCATTTGAAGTACGACCAAATTTATCAAACTTTATATCAAACCATTTATATATATCAGAATGAACTCCATAATAGTAGTCGCAGAGTTCCCTTGGGGTCTTTTTTTCTTCAATAGCTTTTGTTTCTGTTGCAGTACCATATTCATCTGTACCGCAGATGTAAAGTGTATCGTAACCACGTGAGCGACAAAAACGTGCAAAAACGTCTGCCGATAAAACCTGAATTAAATTTCCTAAATGAGGAATATTATTTACGTAAGGTAATGCTGATGTAATAAGTCTTCTGTTCATAATTTATGCATTATAGTTTTTTATTGCTTACAGGTCAATAAATTGCATGCATATGGATTTTTATTTAACTTTTACATTTTAATAAACAGAGAATAACTGCTATAAACAGAACAATCAAACTTGGTAAAAGAAGCCATGCAGGATAATCACCTGAAGTTGATGAAGAAATTCCATTTGCCTTATTTACAGCATCCTTAAATTTATTTCTGCTTTTTCTGGAAGATTTTTCCTGAGGCAGAGTAATCGGTGAGGCTCTCCCATAGAGTTCACTTTTTGGCATTGCATAACCGCAGACTGTACACCCATGAATAAAATCTTTTACGTCACCCGTATGACCGCATTTTGGACATCTTACGGCTGCAAAAAATTTTCCGCACTTTGGACAAAATCTTGCATTTGGTGCAACTTCTGCCTGACAGTTTTCACAAAAATATTTTGCCCTCGCTTTCATAAAACTTCCTCTAATGAAAATTTTATCTGAGAAGAATTTATATTTTTTACAAGAGCATTCTGACAGCTAAACTGATTATTGTTATTTAAATAAAGTGTAATTTTTTCACCTTGAGAAATAGAAGAAATTGAAGAATCATTATCTGAATCAAAAATAAGTTCGTTATTTTTTAAAAAAGATTTTCCTGTAACAAGAGCAAGATTGTGAGGATTTGTAAATACTGACTGAATTTGAAGAACTTTGTTTTCTTTACCAAGTAAATTATTAAAAGCTTCATCACTAAGTGAAAAATCAAAAAAATTATTTACTCCAAGATAAAAAGCTTTATTTTTTTCTTCACTTGAAAAACTATTATCTGTTAAGAGTATAATTTGACTTTTAAATGAATTAAAAGATTTTATATACTGACAGAGCATCTTCCACTGTCGAGGGAATTCACATGCATTGATAATAATAAGATGGGGAGCAATTTCTTCAAGATTATCAAGAGCTTTGATAAAAATAGAATATATAATCGTATCATAGCTTTGTTTTTCAAGAAGATTCTTTATGCGTTCAACTAATTTTTTTTCATCTGCAATAAGAAGTGCTTTCATTACTCTGTGCCAAGATTTTCCACAATGTAATCGTAAATTGTCCAGATACCGTCACGCTGTCTTACGTAATAAGTGTAGCGTTTTCTTTCCATAAATGTATCATTCTTAAACCATTCAATTACTTTTACAAAGCCTTCCGTACGATTATAAGTTGTATTTTCAATCGCAAAATGATCTGGAATAGTAACAATATCACGGTCAATTCTTGAAAGCATAAGGTCAGCTTTAAAAGTTTTAAGCATTTGTGCCCGTTCATCTGCACTCATCATATTGTATTTTCTTGCACGTTTTGCATCACGCTTTAGCATTTCCTCAAGATCCATATAAAGAAAGTACTGATCCCAAAGATTTTTCTGTCTTGCAATAATGGTCTGTTCAACAACTCTGTCAGGACTAATTTCTTCTGGCTGTAAAACTGCACCAGAATTGTTTTCTATAGGAATCATTGTAGATGAAGCGGCTAGGGGAGAAGGTCTTATTTCAAGACTCAGACGGTTTGAATTAAATGTATTTTCTTTATTTTTATAAAGGTCTGGATAAAAACGTACTTCAAGATAATAAATAGAAGGTTCCGTAATATCAAGATAATCTTTTACATTTTCTACAAAAGAATATTCTTCACCGCTTTCAAGTGAAATTTCCCTAAAATAGACTGTCTGATTTGTAGTTCTTTTGCGGATTAAATTTTGTGTCTGGGGAAGAAGATTATTTTTTACAGTATAAGCAACAAAATCTATACTGAACATACGGTCGTCAGCAAGTTTAAATCTAAGAGTTTCTTTTGTATTGTTAGTAATTGTAATGTGTACATAAACCGGATTGTCAGCAGTATTTTCTGGATAATACATTGTTCTGTCATAAAACTTAATTGAAACCTGACCAGCTGATGAAATTGTACTATCTGCAGCAAAAATACTAAAGAGACTTAAAAAAACTGTAAAGGTAAATGCAATAAAACGTTTCACGCGATTCCCCCGCTAGAAAATTGTGTAGATTTTCATCTAGATTATCGGTAAAATATGGGCGAAACATTAGACATTCAACTGGGTAATCATGAATAAAATATTACACGCTAAAGAAATATCTTCCTTAACAGATAAACTTTCAAAAAGTTCTTCGCAATTACATCAGGCAGCACTTTTACTTGCCGACGGTCAAAAAAACTTTCCTCTTCATATAAAAGGGCTAAAAGGCAGTTTAAATGCATTTTTTATTGAACAGATTATTGAACGTCTTTCTCTGAACAATATTGCTTTTGTTCAAAATACAGGAAGTACTGTTAAATGTGACAAAAAAAAATCTCCTTTAGATTTTCTTGTAATTGCTGCAGGTCAAAAAGAAGCCGATGAATGTCAAAGAGACTTTGAAACTATTTTTGGTGAACAAATTGAAGTCTATCAGTTTCCATGGTGGGGACTTTTGCCATATAGAGCCTCTAGCCTTACTTCAAAAATTTTTGGAAAAAGAGCTGCTGTTCTTTCAAAAATTTTAAATATTCCTCAGGGAAATAATGAAAAACCACGTATCTTTATTGCCACACAAAGAGCTTTTTTAACGCCTTTACCACCACCATCTTATTTAAGAAGTCTTTCTACTTATCTAAAAAAAGGTCAAATATTTGATGTTGAAAAACTTGCACTTCAACTTACACAGCAGGGATATTTAAGAGTTCCTAAAGTTGCAATGGAAGGGGAGTTTGCCTTAAGAGGTGAAGTACTTGATATTTTTATTCCTCAAAATGATGATGCAGTAAGAATTGTTTTTGATTTTGATAAAATTGAACAGATAAAGACATTTGAAGTTGAAAGTCAGACTACAAAAAAAACTCTCGATGGTATTTTAATCACTCCGTTAAAAGAAGTTGTGTGGACA
>CAZALL010000154.1:0-4491 GCA_964485955.1 uncultured Treponema sp.
GTAATTTTCTTTTATGGCAGGCTTCATACAGTGAATTTATTTTTTCAGATAAACTCTGGCCTGACTATAATGAAGATGACTTTGATAAAAATATAGTTGAATTTCAAAAAAGAACAAGACGTTTTGGTGCAGTACTAAATAATTGAGGATTTTATGAATAAAGTTATTTCAAGACTATTAATATTTTTTGTAGGCATTCCGCTGGTACTAGCTTTAGTATTTTTTAATAAATATAATCACCTTTTGTTACAGCTTGTGATTATTGCAGTTTCCATACTGGCTTCACTTGAAATGTATAATATTTTAAAAGTAAAAGCTGAACTTTTACCAAAACCTCTGGTTGTAATTCTAAGTGCCCTACTTCCTCTTACAGCTGCAATAATTTATGTACTCCCATCTTTTACAGATATAAACATTCCTTCTGTATTTATTACATACACACTTATTTTTGATCTCCTAATTTTACTTGCAACTGAAGTTTTCTTTAGTCAGACATTTGAAAAGTCAAACGAAAAACTTACGTCTTCTCTCTTTGTCATCATGTATGCAGGTTTTCTTCCAACTTTTATTCAGAGAATGACAGCATTAAAAGTTTTAGGACATGAAAACACTGATGCAGCAATTCCTTTTATATGCGTATTTCTTTTAATGGTATTTTTATGTGACAGTCTTGCATGGTTTTTTGGAGTTCTACTTGGAAAAAACAACAGAGGTATTGTAAAAGCAAGTCCAAATAAAAGTCTAGCAGGTTTTGCCGGCGGTTTTATTGGTTCAATACTTGCAGGTATTGCAGGATATTTTATCTGGTCTGAAATTTTTAGCGGTTCAATTATAAAAATTATTGTCATTTCAATTTTAATTGCATTCAGTTCAATTGTAGGTGATTTAGCAGAATCTATTTTTAAAAGATCTTCTGGTGTAAAAGACAGCGGAAATATTATTCCTGGTCGTGGTGGCATATTAGATTCAATCGATTCAATCCTTATGTCTGCTCCAGTTTACTATCTACTTATAAACATTTTTTATAATATCGCATAAATTATCTGGATATTAATATGAAAAAAAAATTACTTGTTCTCGGTTGTACAGGTTCTATAGGCAGTCAAACTCTTGACATAGCAAGAAACATGAAAGACTCATTTACAGTATGCGGTCTTAGTGCAGGTCATAATGCAGAAAAACTTAAAACACTATGCAATGAATTTAACTGTCCCGGAACTTTATTTGAAACAGACGGTTTAGACGGCTTAAAAAATTTAATCTGCAACTCTAATGCTGATATTGCCGTTAACGGAATTGCCGGTAGTTCAGGTCTTGAACCATCATTACTTGTACTCGAAAATAAAATTGACCTTGCTCTGGCAAACAAAGAAACTGTCGTAATGGCATGGGACTTAGTCAAAGAAAGTGCCAGTAAAAACAATGTACGTATTCTCCCGGTTGACAGTGAACACAGTGCAATTTTTCACCTTACACAAAAAATTGGTTTTGAAAACATAAGTGAAATTTTAATCACTGCAAGTGGCGGTCCTTTTAGAAATTTAAGTTCTGAAGAATTAAAAAAAGTCAGTGTAGAAGATGCACTCAAACACCCCACATGGAATATGGGCAAAAAAATCACAATCGACAGTGCAACATTAGGAAACAAGGGACTTGAAGTTATCGAAGCATGCAGACTTTTTAACATGCCATGCGAAAAAGTAAAAGTCTTAGTTCACCCGCAAAGTTTAGTTCATTCACTTGTAAGAACAAATGACGGAATGCTTTATGCCCAGATTTCAAATCCAGATATGAGGCATCCAATTTTAGGTGCACTTACCTACCCTCAATATAATTTTAATTATCTTGAAAAATTTGATTTATTTGATCAGACAATGACTTTCTATAAACCAAGATATGATGATTTTCCAATGTTAAAGCTTGCCTACCAAGTAGCACAAAAAGGAGCTTGTTATACAATTGCCTACAATGCAGCAAATGAAGTTGCAGTAGAAAAATTTATCAATAAATCAATCAGCTTTACTCAGATTCCAGAAATTGTAGAAAACGTTCTTTTAAAAGACTGGACGATGCAATATAAAAACATAGAAGAAGTTTTGCAGGCAGATTTACTTGCACGAAAAATAGCAGAGGCTAAATGACAATTTTAATAGGTTTAATTTTACTTTCATTTCTTGTTTTTTTTCATGAACTTGGTCATTTTATAATGGCACATATATGTGGAGTTACGGTTGAATCTTTTTCTGTAGGAATGGGACCTGTTCTTCTACATCACAAATGGGGTAAAACTGACTACCGTCTTTCTTTAATTCCTTTAGGCGGTTACTGCGGAATGAAGGGTGAAAAAGATTTTACAAAAGCTCTTGAAGGAAATAAAAATTCAATTGAAGGCGATAAAGATTCTTTTTATGGAGTTCATCCTTTTAAAAGAATTTTAATTGCCTTTGCAGGTCCATTTTTTAATCTGCTTTTAGCCTTGATCTGTTTTACATGCATTGGACTTATTGGTTTTACAACAAAAACTCTTTCTTCAACGGTAACAATGCCAAAAGATACAGAAGAATACAAAAATCTTCCTTCTCCAGCACAGGATGCTGGCATGCAGACGGGAGACAAAATAATAAAAATCAACAGCACTCAAGTCAATGATTATGAAGAAATATATTCTCTTATTGCAACACACCCTGATGAAACAATAAATATCCAGGTTGACCGCCAAGGACAAATTTTAAACTTTGAAATTAAAACACTTTTAAATAAGGAAACTGGTCAGGGGCAAATTGGTGTAATTTTTAGTAATAACGAAATAATAGAAAAAGAACAAAAACCCATGTCATTTTTTAAAGCAGGTGCATACGGATTAAAGCAAACGGGCAGCATGATTTGCCTTACAGTAAAAAGTATAGGTATTTTATTTAAAGGCGTAAAAATTACATCTGCTGTTTCTGGTCCTGTAAAAATTACTTCGATGCTCGGAGAAACTGTAAAATTCAGCTTCACAGAAAATTTTAAAACCGGTCTTATAAGTACTTTACAGTTTATGGCAATAATAAATATTTCTCTTTTTTTGATGAACCTGCTTCCTGTTCCTGTTTTAGACGGTGGACTAATTTTATTTTCTTTAATAGAATTAGTTATCAGAAAAAAACTGCATCCAAAAGTTTTGTACTACATGCAGTTTGTTGGTCTTGCCTTTATAATGCTTTTGTTTGCAATCGCACTTATTGGAGACATTTCCTGGCTTATAAAAAAATAAATAATAATCTTGCTGGAGAATTATATGAATATAAAAAAAATTTGTACTTTTTTAGTTTTTTCATTAACAGTCACTTCTTACATTTCTTCCCAGGCTCATTTTTCATCAGAAGCTCATGAAGGCTCTATTTCAAAAATTGCAACAACTTCTACAAATGACAGTTCTTTTATTTCTGCCGCTGACGACGGATTTTTAATTAAATGGACTACAAGCGACGGTATGGGTGAACATTATCAAATAAGTGATATGCCCGTAAAACTTATATCCCGACATCCAAACGGTAATGACGTATGTGTTTACGAAAGCGATGGACTTTCCATTAACAGTGTAAGTGTATGGGACTGGCGAACTTTTAAAAGAAAATTTGCAAAACGTATTCCAGATCCAGTTACCTCTCTTTCTTATTCTGCCAGAGGAAACTACATAATCGTTGCAACAAGTGCCATAAATGGTGTTTATATTTTAAATGCAAATTCTGGAGAAGTAATCAATAAACCTTCTTCAATGCCTGGTCTTATTACACTTGCAGAAACAGGCAATTCAGAAAAAACAGCTGTAATGTATTCTCAATCAGGTTCAATAATTTACTACAGTCTTGTAAATAAAAAAGAAAAAGCAAAATTTCCCACAATGGAACAATTAGAACAAACAGTACTTTTTGGAAAAGGTCAGAGTGAAAATTGTTTTCTTGCCGGAATAAAAAACAATACACTTTATGTAATTTATGCACTAAACGGAAGAACAATAGCCCAGTACCCTGCATCAAATGCAATTATATTTACTTCAAAAACAAAAGATGAAGACGGTCTTTATTTTGCAACATATGACGGAAAGAATTACACTTTAAAAAAGATTTTAAACAGCGATATGTTAAATCAGATTAATGCTCCTGTTTCAAAAGTAATGAATCCTCAAGCACCTCAAATTATAAAGTCATTTACAGGGCCTGCATCAAAAGACTTTTTTACAAGTGCCGCAAAAAATGGCTCAACAATTTTGCTTGGTTCTTCAACAGGAAACGTATACTCTTTAAGTTCAGTTCCAGAATCAGAACTCCTTTCACTTTTCCCGATGAGCGAAAAAATGTATGAACACATTTACGACATCGCCTCAAAAGACAGCCAGTTCTATGCACTTACAAAAAAAGGAATTTATAAATCAACCTATGAAAACTCAAATCCTGTTTTAGTCACCGCAAATACAGATCAGTTAAATCTTGCCATGTACAATGACGG
>CAZALL010000155.1:0-4490 GCA_964485955.1 uncultured Treponema sp.
TAAACCGTAGGCGTTGGATTCCTTTGTCTTTATTTCTTTTGTTCCGCTGTCGTTTATATTTCCTGTATACCAAGCAACATCATCTATTGTGTTACTTCCGGCATAACTGTAGTTTTCTCCACCACGGGCTGCCCATTCCCATTCGGCTTCGGTTGGCAGGCGGTAACCGTTAGCTTCAAAGTTACAAATTGCTAAATTCCACATAGAATCGCTTGAAGTTGGTATGCTTGAATATGCAAGTTTTAATCAATCAGCAAGGTCATCTCTGAATTTATTAGCCTTCGACAGCTTCGCACAGGGGCTATAAAAAATCACACGGATTTGCAGATTTCTACGAAATCTGCTGACAAAAGAAAATATTTTCTTCCAAACACGCAATTTTTTGCAGTTTCACTTGTATAGGGAGCCTCTAAAAAATCATTTTCAATGCTTTTTCAGAGATGTCCTATATTAAACTAGAGCAATTTACCACCAAAGGCACTACCCTTGAAAAAAAAGTGATTTGCGTAGCAAATCACAAATCCGTGTGACAAAATAAAAAATATGGAAGTAAGTAAAAGTAAAGCCGCCTAGTTTAAAACGCACTGGCGACTTTACAAGTAAATCGTCAAATCTAAAACTATAAGCTTATTTTTTATAATGCCTTTTTACTTTTTTTGTAGTCGTCATTTCAAGAGGCTTTTCCAAAATAGTAACTTTTGTAATCCGCTGATAAGGAAGAAGAGTTTTATTTATCTTAGAAACATTTTCATTAACTTCCCTTTCAACAGCATTTTCACCCAGCTTATCACCACGCGAAATTTTTAATCTTGCAAACAAAGAATCACTTGGATAAATTAAAGCTTCAATTAATTCACCTGCATTATTTTTTACTTCATTATAACCCTGCACTGTAATCTGCCCAATATCATCACAAAGCTGAAAGGCGTTTTCTATTTCTTCCGGATAAACATTTTTGCCACCAGCAGTAACTATCATATTTTTTGCACGACCAGAAAGCATTACATAACCTTCTTTATCAAGCCAGCCTAAATCACCAGTTTTAAACCAACCATCTTCTGTAATAACTTTTTTAGTTTCTTCTGCCATATTATAATAGCCCTGCATTACCATTGGACCGCGAACACAAACTTCACCTATTTCTTCTGCGTCTGGATTTAAAATTTTCATTTCCATATAGCCTTTAAAATAAGAACCTACACTTTGAATTTTAAATTTATAAATTGGATTTAAAGCAACAATTGGAGAAGTTTCCGTAAGACCATATCCCTGAACAAAATCAATTCCAAGCTGATTATACATTTTAAATACACTCGGAGCCAAAGGACCTGCCCCGCAGATTGCAATTCTAAGTGAATAAATATTTGCCTGTTTTAAAATCGCCTTAAACATTGACTTTCCAGGATTTACACGGAATACATTTTTTACAAAACCAGAAATTCCCATAAGCATTCTAACCATAGCATAGACAAACCAGCCCTTAGCCTTAATGCCCTTCATAATTCCAGAAAGCAATTTATTAAAGAGCAGAGGAACTCCCAAAAGCATTGTAATCTGCCCTTCCTTAAGTTCCTTCATTAATCTGGAAACAGCCATACTCTTTCCAAATACAATTTCAGCACCAACAGAAATTGCTTCTATAAAAACAGCAAGCATTGTATAAGCATGATGAATAGGAAGCAGTGCATAAAAAACATCAGTCGGAAAAATATTCATATGGGTCTGGGCAATCAGACAGTCAGACACAAGATTTTTATGACTTAACATTGCACCCTTTGGCTCTCCTGTAGTACCGCTTGTAAAAAGAATTGCAGCAGTATCATTTTCTACAGCCGGAATAACTTGCACTTTTTTTGATGCCACCAGATTATAAACATAAGTTTTTTCATAAGACGGACTTAATGAAAATACTTTAAAAGAATTTTTCTTTTGTGCAAAATAATCGTATTTTTCTGAATCAACAAAAAACATTTTTGGCTTTGTTGCATTAAGTAGATTTTCAGTTTCACTGTTATGAAGTGCATAATCAATAGGACAAATAATTGCACCAGTATAAAGAGCCGCAAGATAAACAGTTGCCCATTCTGGAGAATTTTTTCCGCTTACCGCAATTCTGTCTCCATGAACAATGCCTTTTGCTGCCATCCATTCAGAAAGTTTTGTAACATTTTCTTTTACTTGACTATAAGTTAAAGTCTGTTTACTTCCATCAGGACCTTCAAAATCAGTAAAACATGCATTTTTTGGATAGCGTTTTACAGTAATGTTAAAAAGTTCAGGAATTGTAGGCCATTCACCAATAAAATCCTTACCGCGAAAATCATTTAAAAAAATAATTGGATCTGTCTGTTTAGCTTTTGTCATTTTAACCTCTCATAAATTTTACAAACAATTACAAACACAGATTATATTCCATGAATCAAAAAAAAGTAAGTCAAATCACTTAAATGCCAACTAGTAAATAATTAACCTTAAAGTTTTTAAATTGGCAGTAAATAACTTTTGGGTATATAATTTACAGCATGAATAAATTGCATTTTAAGAAATCATTAATTTTATTTTTTTTATTAAGTTTAACTTTTTTCTTACCATCAAAAATTTTTGCAGCTCCAGGAGTTACAGCAGAACGCCAGGCATTTATAACTTACGCACTTGGCTTCCAGGGCAAACCTTACATCAGAGGAGCCACAGGGCCAGACGCTTTTGACTGCAGCGGTTATATTCAATATCTGTTTATAAATTTTAAATCCTACTGCCGCAAAAATAATATTCCAGTCGATTTAGACAAATTTCCGGATACATTTCCTCGCATTGCCCAAGACATGTATCTTTCAGAAAAAATTACAAAACTTACAGGTGAACAAATTAGAGAACGCGAACCAGGCGATCTTATCTTTTTTAAAAATCTTGAAACTGGTAAAATTCAGCACATAGGTCTTTACTTAGGAAAATCAAAAGCACATGGCGGTAAAAGAGTTTTTATTTCTGCCGTAAGCGACGGACCTGCAACAGGCATTGTCATCCGTACAATTGACGAAAAATACTGGGCACAAAGATTTTTATGCTACGCAAGATTTTTACCCCGTTCCAACAATCTAAAATAAGTGCTAGAGTTAAAGCCTATGAGTGTTAAAAATAATATGAAACGTTTACTTAATTTTTTTACCGCATTAATTTTTCTTTTTTTCACAGGATGTTCTTCATCCCTTACAATCAAAGCACAAAAAGATTCCAGTGCACACATTAATCTGGAAACAGACATTGGAACAACAGTTGCTTCATTAATTACAAATCTTACACAAAGTTTAAATGCCTTTGGAATGGGAGATTTTTTTGAGCAGAACATAAAACCTTTTGCAAATATGCAGTTTTTTTATGCCCCTCAAATAAAAGCAGCACTTTCTACAGGAGACATCACAGACATTGAAGTTTCAACACCAAGTGCAACCTCAGTTTCTATAAGCGGAACTCTTCCACCTCCTTCAAAACAAAAAACTTCTACAAGCAACGGAATAAAAATTGCAAACTTTGTAACATGCACACAATCAAGCCTTACAGTAATTTTATCTCCCTCTACAGTCAGAAAAATTTATGACATTCTCTCAGACGACACAAAAGCTTCTGTAGATTTACTTATGGCTCCTGTTTTTACAGGTGAACAAATGTCAGAAAATGAATACAAGGAATTAATTATTTCTGTTTATGGAGAAGATATTTCAAAAGAACTTTTATCTTCTGAAATAAAAATTACTCTTGAAGTGCCAGAAGGATGTACTTTAAAAAAATCATCACTTTCTCAGACAGAAAATTCAAAAACAGCAAAAGATAAAGCTGTATTTAATATTCCCCTCGTAGAATTTTTAACATTACAGGAAGCAAAAACTTTTTCAATAACGTGGTAATTGGCGAAAAAGTAATCTGGCAGCCCTAAACACCTGGGGCTGTCTTTTTTCTTACAAAAAAGGAATCTATAAATGGAAAAAGAAACAGAAGAAAAAATTATTGCCTTAGAAACAAAAATTGCTTATTTGGAAGATTATGTAAAACAACTGCAAGAAGTAAGCGTAGAAAATTCACAGACAATTGAACGCCTTAGAGAAGAAAATAAAATAATTTCTTCCCGCTTTAGGGAATTATTAAATAACCTTGAAGAAATTCCAAACAGAAAACCGCCTCACTACTAAACTTTTTACAGCGTTATTGTAAAAACTGCCCCGTAATTTTTTTTATCATTAAAGACATTTATATCTCCACCCAAAGAATGCATAATTTCTTTTGCAATAGAAAGACCTAAACCGCTACCACCAATCTGCCTGTTATGACTTTCGTCCGCCCGATAAAATCTTTCAAAAACATGAGGCAGTGCCTTTTCTTCAATTCCAGGTCCATTATCAGAAAAAACAATTTTAATTTTTTCATCCATACATTTTTCCATACTTACTGAAATTATACATTTTTCCTTATCACAAAATTTTATGCTGTTATTAACC
>CAZALL010000156.1:0-4483 GCA_964485955.1 uncultured Treponema sp.
CTGCTGGTGGTAACTTTGAAGAACCTGTAACTCAAGCTACATTAAAAGTAGTTGGTGCTTTCCATGGTTTAAGCCGTGAACGTTCTGACGCACGCCGTTATCCTGCAATTGATCCAATTGAATCATGGTCAAAATATAATTCAATTATCAGTGAAAGTCTTGTTGATTATGCCCGTAAAATTTATGTACGCGGACAGGAAGTTAATCAGATGATGAAAGTAGTTGGTGAAGAAGGTACTAGTCTTGAAGATTTTATTATTTACCTTAAGAGCGAACTTCTTGATTCTGTATATATGCAGCAAAACAGTTTTGATGACATTGATGGTGTAAGTGATGTTGACCGTCAGAAATATGTCTTTAGAAAACTAGTAAAAATTCTTGGTTCAACATTTGAACTTGAAGAAAAGAATGTTGCCCGCGTTTACTTTAATCAGATAAGACAGAACTTTTTGGACTGGAATTACAAGGCATGGAAGAGTGCAGAATTTAAGGCAGCTGAAAAAGTACTTGACCAGACTTATGAAAGCAGGAAGGGAAGTCCTTTAGCAGATGTAAAGGAAATCCTTAAGGACGGTGAATAATGAACAAAGTATATTCAAAGATTGAAAGTATTAACGGTAGTGTTATTACTGTCCGTGCAAAGGGAATAAAATTAAACGAACTTGCAGAAATTACTACAAGATTTGGAAAGTCTCTTGCAGAAGTAAATAAAATAGACGGAGACCTTGTATCACTCCAGGTTTTTGCCGGTGGACGAGGTGTTTCAACAGGAGATCAGATTCGCTTTTTAGGAAGAGAAATGCAGGTTTCATTCAGTGATAATCTGCTTGGACGAATTTTCAATGGTTCAGCTCAGCCTAGAGATAAGGGACCAGCATTGGTTGACAACCTTGTAGAAATTGGAGGTCCTTCCGTAAACCCTTCAAAGCGTATTCTTGCTAACCGTATGATTCGTACAGGGATTCCAATGATTGACATGTTCAATACTTTGGTTATTTCTCAGAAGCTACCGATTTTTTCTATTTCTGGAGAACCATATAATCAGCTTCTTGCACGAATTGCCATGCAGGCTGAAGTTGACGTTATTGTACTTGGCGGAATGGGACTTAAATATGATGATTACCTTTACTTTAAAAATACTCTTGAAGAAGGTGGTGCTTTAAGTAAAACTGTAATGTTTATTCATACAGCAGCAGATCCTACAGTAGAATGTCAGAAAATTCCGGATCTTTCACTTGCTGTTGCAGAACAGTTTGCCCTTCAGGGAAAAGACGTACTTGTACTTCTTACGGATATGACAAACTTTGCTGATTCAATGAAAGAAATTGCCATTACACAGGAGCAGGTTCCTTCTAACCGTGGTTATCCTGGAGACTTATATTCTCAGCTAGCTAGCCGTTATGAAAAAGCTGTTGACTTTGCAGATCAGGGGTCTGTAACAATTCTTGCAGTAACGACAATGCCTGGTGACGATGTAACACATCCAGTTCCTGATAATACAGGATATATTACTGAAGGTCAGTATTATCTTAAAGGTGGTCGTATTGAACCTTTTGGTTCCCTTTCACGACTTAAGCAGAATGTAAATGGAAAAACACGTTCAGATCATCGTGCTTTAATGGATGCCATGATTCGTCTTTATTCTTCATACAAGGATACTCTTGAAAAAAAATCAATGGGTTTCAATATGTCTCCTTGGGATGAAAAATTATTAAAATATGGTGCTCTTTTTGAAAGCGAAATGATGGATTTGAGTGTAAATATTCCGCTTGAAAAAGCATTGGACAATGGTTGGAAAATTCTTGCACAGTGTTTTGAAAAATCAGAGACCGGAATCAAGACAGAACTTATTGAAAAATTCTGGCCTAAAAACTAATAAAAGAGGAAACTGAATGGCAAATGTAAAGCTGACAAAAAATGAGCTTAAAAGCCAGAAAGATGCCCTCAAAATGTATGAACGGTATCTGCCTACTTTAACGCTCAAAAAGCAGCAGTTGCAGACAGAAATACATATTATTGACGAAAAAGCCCGTGCTGTAAGGGAAGAACGCAAAAGACTGGAAGCTGATTTTCAGAGTTGGATTTCAGTTTTTGGTGAAAAAGATGCTTTTAAGCCTGGTATGGTAACAGTCAAAAATATTAAGAAAGGATGGGGAAATATTGCCGGTGTGAAAATTCCTGTATATGAAGGTGCAGAATTTAACCGAGGTGACTATGACCTTTATTCAACGCCTTTGTGGATTGATATGGCTGCAGATCGCATGGAAAAAGCTTTATCTTTAGATCTCCAGGCAAATGTTCTAGATGAGCAGGTTAGACTTCTTTCAATAGAGTTAAGAACTACAGCTCAAAGAGTAAATCTGTTTGAGAAGGTAAAGATTCCTGAAACAAAGAAGAATATTAAAAAAATTAATGTTTTTTTAAGTGACCAGCAGGTTGCCGGTGTTGTAAGAAGCAAAATTTCAAAGAAAAAACTGCTTACAACTGGCAAAGAAAAACAGGAGGCTGCAGATGATTGAACCAATGAAAAAAGTGTCTCTTGTAATTCTCAATGAAGAACGCAGACAGGCACTTAAACAGTTAAGAAAATTAGGTTTAATTCATCTGGAAGAACTTGAAGGTAAGGGCGAGGAACTTTCAAAGTATAAGGAAAATTTTTCTAAGACAGAAAAAGCCTTAAGTATTCTTGATGAAATAAAACTTAACAAAAAAGAAAAAAAAGTAATTCCTTCTGAACTTAAGGGCGATGAAAAAATTCTTGCTCTTTCAGATAGAATTATTGCATTAAATGACAGAAAAAAATCGCTTCTTGATTTAATTGCTGCAAATACAAATGAACTTGACCGCTTTACAATGTGGGGACAGGTAAATCCGGCAGATTTTGCCGCTATTGCAGAAAAAGGAATTTTTCTCTATATGTATGAAATTCCTTCTGATAAATATGCTCTTTTGCCTGAATCACTTAATACAATTGTTGTAAATCAGTCAAAAAATATTACGAGATTTATTTTATTTTCTTTTGAGCAACTTTCAGAACGACCGACAAACATGCTCCCTGAAGCATATGCATTGCCTCTTCCTGAATTTTCTACGGATGAACTTGTAAAATCCATTGAAAAAGCAAAAAAAGAAATTACAGGTATAGAAGATGAACTTAAAAAATTCTGTGCCTATAAAAAAGCATTAAATGATAATCAGCAGCTTTTAAAGAAAAATATTCTCTTTGAAACAGTTTATTCTGGTATGGAACATGAGGATGAAACTGAGCAAAAAGAATCCTACCTTAAAAATAATTCACTTGCCTGGCTTACAGGTTATGTTCCTGTTGACAGTCTTGAAGAATTTAAAAAAGCCTGTTTGGAAAATAAGTGGGCATATCTTATTAGTGACCCTGAAGAAGATGATGCTGTACCTACAAAACTTAAGAACAATAAATTTGTAAGTTTAATTTATCCTCTTACAGACTTTTTAGGTACGGTTCCAGGCTATCATGAATTTGACATTTCTGGCTGGTTTCTGCTTTTCTTTACAATTTTCTTTGGAATGATTTTTGGTGACGGCGGATATGGTGTAATTGTAACACTTGCTGCAGTATTCCTTATTTTAAAGAATCTGTTTACCAAAAAGCCATTTGTTCCTATGCATGGTCTTATGCTTATACTGGGACTTGCAACTGTTATCTGGGGACTTGTTACTTGTACATGGTTTGGAGTTTCGGCAGATACTTTAAGAAAAATAGGTTTAGGTTTTCTTCCAGATTTATCTATTCCGGCACTTTCAAATGCTTATACAGAAATTGTCCCTGGTGTTCCAAGATACTTTAGACTTCCGTGGAGTAATCCTGGTGAAGGTCTCACAACAACTCAATGTCTTCAGGTATTCTGTTTTGCACTTGCTTTATTGCAGTTGAGCATTGCACATATTAAATGCATTATCAGAAACAGAAAATCACTTAAGGTACTAGGAGACATAGGTTCTTTAATGCAGATAATAGGAATGTTCTGGGTAGTTCTGATGGTTGTAATCAGCATGAAAGAATTTCCAATGGATGCAGTAAAGATTTTTGGATTTATTCCAATAGGCTATATTTTTGTTACTATGCTGGCGATTGGCTTTGTAATGAGCTTTATTTTTAGTAATTATAGTGGCAGTGTAAAAGATTCTGTACTGGAAAGCTGTAAAAATATAATTTCAGTTCTTTTAGGAATTGTAAATGTTTTTTCAGATATTCTTTCTTATGTACGACTTTGGGCTGTAGGTCTGGCAGGTTCTGCAATTTCTTCAACAGTAAACGGAATGGCTGTACAGATTTTTGGAATAGAAACAGGTAATGTTGTTGCACATTTTATAATATTTGTGCTGGTAATGGTACTTATCATTTTTGGACATGGTCTTAATATTATTTTGAATCTTCTTTCTGTAATCGTTCATGGTGTAAGATTGAATACTCTTGAATTTTCTAATCACTTAGGTATGGAATGGA
>CAZALL010000157.1:0-4285 GCA_964485955.1 uncultured Treponema sp.
ATTTTAGTTTTAATTAAAATTATTTTACTGGGAGAATTAAAGTGAATTCACTTACGATACATGGAAAGATAACAGAAGACGCAAATATTGTACTTGTAAAAACTTTATCAGGTGAAAAGTCAATGGTTGTTTTTAATTTACTTGATTCAGGACTTCCATATCAAAAATCAGAGCCTATGATAATAGAAGTTCATTTTATGGAAGAAGCTGCAAGTCATATTTTTGAATATTTAAAAAAGAATAAAGAAGTTTTTGCCATAGGTCATTTAAGGCAAAAAAATTACACAACTTCACAAGGGGAATATAAAAGCAAATTTTTTGTTTCTGCAAAATATGTAGGACTTATTCCGCTATATAAAACGTCGGAGGTACAATCATGATAGAAAGTGATGAAGAAATATTTTTAACAATTCCGTTAAAATTAACTGCAGGCGACATTAAAATACTTGCCTACGAATATGAACAAAATGAAAGTTCAGCAATAACATTTTTTATTGAAAGAATTTTAAAACAGGCAGATAAAGTTTGCCTTAAAACTGAACAAAACTGCATGAAAATAATTAACGTTAATCCATTTTCATCAGTTAATAAAAACAATTTTACAGGAGAAACATTATGAAAAATTACAGTGCTTATCAGTACAGACTTATCACAACAGAAGAAGGGAGTATTGCAAACGGAGATTACATTATTGATGAAAAAGTAACTGTTAGAATTAAAGACGGCTATTTAAATGACAGTACAGATGAAGACGGCAATATTTTACCAGCAATAGAAACATCTGATTTTACTCATATTGAACATTGGAAAAACGGAGTGCTTCATTGTGAAAATGAACCTGCAGTAATTGATTCACTTGATAATTATGAAGAATGGTGGGTAGACGGCAGAAAAATTGAAAGTAAGGAATAGCAATGACAGAAGAAGATATAAAAGAAAAAATTGGTGAACTTGAAAACAATGAACTTTATAAAAATTCAAGTTCACCATTTAAGCAATATCAATATTTGCAGTTTTTAGAAGAAGAACTTCCGCTTAACGGTGAACAGGTAAAAAGAATTAAAATAAATAAAAAGGAAATACCTGTAATATTCCGCTTTGACGAAAACGGTCTTATTCATTCAGATATTTTTCCGGCTATTGAATATTTAGGACATTGGGAATATTGGCAACACGGACTTATAAAAAAAATAGTGGATAAAACTTCAGGAACTGTTGAATGGTGGAATGAAGGCTTTCCAGTAAATTATGAAAAACTTTTTAATATTTAAGGATTTATAAATGCAGACAATAAAAGCTAAAGAAAATTTAATTAAAGACCTTCAGACAGATACTCATCAGACTCCTTTAGAAAATACTGCTTCTGTAAATGAAAATAATTCTATGATCACAGTTTCGCAGGCAGAAGCAAGCAGATTTTTACAGGGACTTTCGGACAGTCTTTTAGAAATTGATTCTTTTAAAGAATATGTGAGTAATACACTTACCCTTAAACTTAAAGAAATTGAAAGTTTTGAAAATACAACTATAAAAACTTTTGATACTCTTGTTGACGCTGTAAAAGAACTTAAAGATAAAATTGAAACAGCTGGAAGCTATGAAAATTATCTTGAGGAACGTATAAAAAATGAAAATCTTTCTAAAGAACTTTCTACACTGGAACTTCAGTTAAGTAAAGAAAGAGCAGAAATAAGTATTACCCTAAAAGAAATTTTTGAAACAGTAAAAAAGAGTGTTTCAAATATAGAAATAAAAACAGATGAATTAAAGTCCGCAGATGATCTGATTAAAGAAAGTATAGAAAAATTTAATGATAATGCTAAAGAATCTTTTTTATCTTACATAAAAAAATCAGAAGAAAATCTAGAAGACATTGGAAAACATCTTATGGCAATTTCGCAGAGTCAGGTAGAAGGTGTTAAAATTAAATGTGAAACAAATATAAAGGAATTTACACAAAGAGCTTGTGAAAATTTAGAAATAGTTAAAAAGCAGTCTATAGATTTTTTAAAACAGGTCAGTGAAGAAAATAAAAAACTTATAAGTAAAGTTCCTCATGTTACAGACAGCAAATTTTCTAAAAAAGACATAATCATCTATATAATTTCTGCCTTAACATTTGCAGGGCTGTTATTAAATATTTTTTTGTAATTTTTTTTGTTTTAATTATAGATTTCTTTTCTATGTCCTATCTCAACAACTACTATTATGAGTTCATTGTCTATGATTTTACAAAGAAGTCGATAATCTCCCACTCTATATCTCCAAAATCCTATTAAATTCCCTACAAGCATTTTGCCACTTGATCTAGGGTCATTCATTGTTTCTAAACGAGAAATAAATTTTTTAATTTGTTGTTGTACAGGTTTATCAAGTTTTAAGAATTGTTTTTTAGCTTTATCGGAAAAAATAATTTTCATAAACCTGCCTCAGCAAAAACTTCTTGTGCTGAATAAGATTTTCCGTTTTTTTCATATTCTTTCCATGCTGTAACTGCAATTTCATAATCGTCTTTATCTTCAAAAGATTCCTTTAAAAATTGTTCAACAGCTTTATTAACTAACCAACTACGAGTACAACCTCTTTCAGCACAAATAGAGTTAATCTGATTAAAAACAGAAGGCTGAAAACTTACACTCATTGTTTTAGGTTTAGTAGCTAACATAAATTACCCCCTTTTAGCAACATTTACAACAATTTTAACAATTTTATTGTAAAAGTCAACATTTTTTATTATAAAAAAAGGCTCCTTTAAAAATAAAAGAGCCGTAAACTTTACTATCTAATTTTTATCTTAGATTATTTAATTTTAAATGAATCAGGAACTTTTCTTCGTCTGGCATTATCTGTTATTTCCATGTCCTGACTTTCCTGTTCTTTTGCTTCTTTTTCTGCTTCAACTGAAATTAAATTATTTGCTTGAAGGGCAGCAAGATTTTCTAATGCTCCTTTTGTGTCAATAATTCCGTTTATCATCTGTTGTGATAATTTTAATATTCCATCCCTTGTTGCTCCAGCTGTTATATTTCCTTCAGAATCAAGTTGACTGTAAACATTTTCCAAAATAGTTTCTGTACTTGTCTGTAAAATGTCTTTTGTTTCCCCTGCGTTAATTTGTGCCTTTGCTAAAACTTTTCCTGCCTGATTCATAACTCTTTGTTTTGCCTGCTGAATATATAAATAATTTTCAGGAGAAAGTCCGTATTTTTTCCATATAGCTTTTTTTTGTTCTTCACTTAAACCATTTGTCATCTGACTTATTGCAATCTGCATATTTGCACTCATATAAGTTTTCATATCACCTAAGGCACTTACTATATTTTTTCCGTCAGCTCCTTTTCCGCAAAGATCTGCAATTGAATAAGTTCCAAAACCGCAGTCAATACTTGGTGTAGTTAAAGTTTCTTCAATTTTTTTTGCATTTCTTGTAAGTCGGTTTACTTTTGAAGTTACGCTTTTAATTTCATCTCTTATGTCTAAATCTCCATCAAATTTTATATTTGACCAATCAATACTTTTTGCCTGTTCCAATGCCATTTGAATTTGCTTGTATTGATTTTCAAGCTGTGTAATCGAATTAGTTACCATATCATAACTTACATACAAATTATCAATTCCATTTAACCAGTTTGTTAAGTCAAAAGTTGGAAGATCTCCAGCTGCAAAAATAAAACTGTAAGTACTTAAATTTATAATTGTACTTAAAATAATTTTTTTAAAAATTCTTTTCATAAAATTTACTCCTATAAGATTTTTATGCATAGTTTTCAAGCATTTCTTTATATTTCTGATAATCAAGTAATTTTGGATTTTTACCAATTTCTTGATATTTAATTTTAGTTGCGTCTAAAATTTCAAAAGCAAGTTCTTCAGTTGTATTTTTCCCATATTCTGCTTCTACCTTGTCTAAAAGTTCATGATCACTTGAAAGCAAGGCTAATTGAAAATCATCAAGATCAAGCGTAAACATACGGCTTCCATTTGGATTTTTAAAATAATAATCACGCTTCATTGTTGCATTGCTTATTGCGTCAATTTCACTTTCTGTAAGACCAAAGTCTTGATAACTTTCTGCTAAACTCCATGCCGATTCATCTGCAAGGTAAATTTTTGTAAGACATTGTTGAACTATTGTATCCCTTAAACTTGATTTACTTGCAGCACTTACTTCTTGAGTTGCAAAGATACAAAATACTTTTTTCTTTCTTAAAGTTCTAAGCCATTCCTGCAAAAAACCTGCAAAAATTGGATGCTGTAAATAAAGCCATGCTTCATCAAGAAACAA
>CAZALL010000158.1:0-4279 GCA_964485955.1 uncultured Treponema sp.
ATTCCACTTGTGACCATACTTTTTTGCAACTGCATCCAAAACGTTTACAGCTTCACTAACAACATCAGGACCAATTCCGTCCCCAGGAATTAAAGCGATAGTCTTTTCCATAAAATTTATACTCCTCGTATGCAACTTTTCTAAGAGATGCAAACTTTAATTATACTTAATTTTATTTTAATAATATTTAAGTTTTTATGCAATAAGAGCGTAAAACTAATTGAATTTAAATGTAAGATATTTTATATTGATATAACGAACAGTTATAATGTTCAAATTCATTTATAAGAGGAAGAATCAAAATGAAAAAAATTCTTACAGGAACAGTGGCAGTACTGGCTGCCCTCACAATGTTTGCCGGCTGTACAAAAAAAAGCCAGACAAATACTTCAGCAACTACAGAAGATAAAACTCCTGTAGAAAAAGACGTTTATACAATCGGTGTAATTCAGCTTGTAGAACACCCGGCTCTCAATGCAAACTACGAAGGTTTTGTTGAAGGACTTAAAGAAGCAGGCTTTATCGATGGAAAAAATATTAAAATCGATTACAAGAATGCACAAAATGATCAGTCAAACTGTGTTACAATCGCAGACAAATTTGCAAATGACAATGTTGACCTTATTTTTGCAATCGCAACACCAGCAGCACAGGCTGTAGCAAACAGAACTCAGACAATTCCAATTGTTATTTCTTCTGTAACAGATCCAAAATCTGCTAACCTTGTAAACTCAAATGAACTTCCTGGCGTAAACGTAACTGGTACTTCAGACCTTACACCTTGTGAAGCACAGATTGACCTTTTGCACCGTCTTTACCCTCAGGCAAAAAAAGTTGCAATGCTTTTCTGCTCAAGTGAAGCAAATTCTAAATTCCAGGTAAATCTTGCAAAAGCTGCATGTAAAAAATATGGAATTAAAACAATTGATGCAACAGTTTCCAACACAAATGAAGTTCAGCAGGTAGTACAGAGTCTTGTAGGCAGAGTTGATGCAATTTATACTCCTACAGACAACATGATTGCTTCTTCTATGGCAACAGTAGCACTTGTTACAACTCCAAACAAAATCCCTGTAATTTGCGGTGAAGACGGAATGGTTCAAAGCGGTGGACTTTGTACATACGGAATCAATTACTTTGAACTTGGAAAAAAGACAGCAGCTATGGCAGTAGAAATTCTTAAAGACAAAAAAAATCCTGCCGGCATGCCAATTCAGTACCTTGACGCAAGTGGATGTGAATTTACATATAACAAGGATACTGCTGAACAGCTTGGAATTGAAATTCCTTCTGATTTATTAAAAGAATAATTTAATTCAGCAAAACTTAATATAAGCCTTCTGTTTTAACGCAGAGGGCTTTTTTTTATCATATTATTGTAAATAAATCCTTTAAAAATATAATAAACTATAGTATACTCTTGAGACATTATATTATTGTAAGGAAAAAAAATGATATCTTTTCTAAATTCACTTCTTGGTGCTTCTTCGCAAGGATTACTGTGGGCAATTATGGCACTAGGTGTTTACATTACTTTTAAAATTCTTGATTTTGCAGACATGACAGTAGACGGAAGTTTTGCAACTGGTGGATGTACTTGTGCAATTCTTCTTGTTAACGGATGTCCTCCAATTCTTGCCCTTCTTGCAGCAATGGCTTTAGGTGCACTTGCAGGATTTATTACAGGAATCTTAAACACAAAACTAAAAATTCCTGGAATCTTAGCTGGTATTTTAATGATGCTTGCCTTATATTCAATCAACCTTCATATTTTAGGTCAACCAAATATTTCTCTTTCCAGAATGAACATTTCGGTTATTGATCAGATTAGAGACCTTGTTCATCTTGATCCAATGAAGCCTAATACAATTAATTATGCCGGAATTATTACAGGTGTAATTTTTGTAGCAGCAATTATTGCCATTTTATACTGGTTCTTTGGAACAGAAATAGGAAGTGCAATCAGAGCTACAGGAGACAATGAACACATGGCAAGGGCTGTAGGAATTAACACAGACAGCATGAAAATTCTTGCACTTATGATTGCTAATGCACTTGTTGCCTTAAGCGGTGCCCTTGTAATGCAGCAGCAGCGTTTTGCTGACGTAATGATGGGAACCGGTGCCATTGTAATTGGTCTTGCTTCAATAATCATTGGTGAAGTAATTTTTGGAAAAAGATTCAGTTTCTGGTGGTATTTACTTTCTGTAGTATTTGGTTCAATTCTTTACCGTGTAATTATTGCAATCGCACTTCGCGGAATGGATCCTCAGGATCTTAAACTTTTAAGTGCAATCATTGTTGCAATAGCTCTTTCCATTCCTGTTTTAAAAGAAAAAATCTTTGGAAACAAAAAAAAGTCTGTAAAAAATCCTCCAAATGATGCCTTTGTAAAAGAAAATGTAGAACCCACAGACGATGCTTTTAACGGGGAGGAAAAATAAATGCTTAATGTTTCACACGTTTCTAAAACATTTAATCCGGGACAGATTACAGAACGCAAGGCTCTAAAAGATGTTTCGCTCAAACTTGAAGACGGTGATTTTGTAACTGTAATTGGCGGAAACGGAGCTGGAAAATCAACTCTCTTAAATTTAATTGCAGGAGTTCATTCCTGTGATAGCGGTTCAATTTTTATTGACAACATGAACGTTACAAATCAAAAAGATTACAAAAGGGCAAAATACATTGGCCGTGTATTCCAGGATCCTATGATGGGAACTGCAGCTTCAATGCAAATAGAAGAAAATCTTGCCATGGCTGCCCGCCGCGGAAAAACACGTGGTCTTGGCTGGGGTGTTACTCAAAAAGAAAGAAAACAATTTAAGGAAGCATTATCCCTTCTTGACTTAGGACTTGAAAACCGAATGGAAGCAAAAGTTGGACTTCTTTCTGGTGGTCAAAGACAGGCTCTTACTCTTCTTATGGCAACTCTTCAAAAACCAAAGCTTTTACTTCTTGACGAGCATACAGCTGCCCTTGATCCAAAAACAGCCGCTAAAGTTCTTGAACTTACAGAACATTTTGTAGAAGAAGGTCATCTTACAACTTTTATGGTAACCCACAACATGAAGGATGCAATCCGTTACGGTAACCGTCTTATAATGATGCTTGATGGAAAAATTGTATATGAAGCAAGTGGAGAAGAAAAAAAGAATCTTCAAGTAAAAGATTTACTTGCAAAATTCCAGGTAGCTGGAGCAGAAGAAAGTCTTTCTGACAAAATGCTTCTTTCATAAACAAATATTTTTTTGATAAAAAAAGCGGTGGACATATTTTAGTTCACCGCTTAATTTTTTAGTAAAAAAACTGAATAATATTCTAAATAATCTTTTTATATTTTCTTTCCAGATCTTTAATCAGTTTATATTCAAATGAATCAACCAGGGCAAGCCATGAAGCTTCTACAATGTCACAGCTGACTCCCATTGTAGACCATGTATCCTGACCGTCAGAAGATTCAATTAAAACACGTACACGGCTGGCAGTTGCACTTTTACCGTCAAGTACACGAACCTTATAATCTGTAAGACGTATTTTAGCAACTTCAGGATAAAACTTCTTTAATGCTGAACGAAGTGCATTATCCAGAGCATTTACAGGACCGTTTCCTTCACCTGCTGCAATTTTTAATTCTCCGTCAACTTCAACTCTAAGCTGAGCTAAAGAATACAAATTTTCTTCAAGATGAGGATTATCATTTGAAGTTTTATAATAATGTAATTTAAAGAAAGGCTGATACTTACCAATTGCTTTTCTTACAAGAAGTTCAAAACTTGCATCTGCTCCTTCAAACTGATAGCCTTGATGTTCAAGTTCTTTTACCTGATTTATTATTTCTACAACAACAGGATTATCTTTTGTAATTGCAGGATCATATTTATGAATCTTTTCAATAATCATGCTGCGTCCTGCAACTTCTGACATTAAAAAGACTCTTTCGTTACCTACACTTTCCGGTGTTACATGTTCGTATGCAAAAGGATTTTTTAATACTGCATCAATATGCATTCCTGCTTTATGAGTAAAAGCATTTGCTCCAACATAAGGCATACCAGGTTCAAGTGCAATATTTGAAATTTCTGCAACACGTTTACAAATCTGCGTAAGATTATGAATATTTCCTTCAGGAAGACATTTATAATTCATCTTAAGTTCAAGATCTGCAATTATTGTAGAAAGGTTTGCATTGCCTGTTCGTTCACCATAACCTAAAAGAACACCCTGCACATGACTTGCTCCAGCCTTAACTGCCACAAGAGTATTGGCTACAGCAAGA
>CAZALL010000159.1:0-4243 GCA_964485955.1 uncultured Treponema sp.
AATTAAAGAAAGTAATTCTTTTTATTTTGAAGTAAAACTTGGATTAAAAGATTTAACAGAAGAAAAGCTTTTAGAAGGTATTGCTTCTATACTTTCATCATTTTCAGAAATCTCTCAGTCAAGATATTATTTTTTTAAGAAAATACCCGGGAGTATAAGAAAACTTGTAATTGACTGTGATTTACAGACAAAATTATATAGCCCATATCTTGATGTTCTTTTACAACTGGATTTTTTTAAAATTGCAGATGAAAATTTTGATAAACTTACAGAATGTAAAATAAGACTTATGGAAGATACTTTATATTATAAGTGGTTTAAACTATGGGTTTCTATTTTAAAAATGGAAAATGTATTATTTGACTTTAAAATGTTAAAAAATAAGGAAGAAGCTCTTTTAATGATGAATAAATTATGTACTAATGAAAGAAAGGAAAATGAAATAATAAAAAACATATGTAAGGTAAAAAATAATCATCATCAACTATATGGCTTTCATGGTACTTTTAGAAAAATTTTATTAAAAGACAGAAAAGAAAGAAAATTGTAAGAAGATTTTTAATACAGGAGCAAAATAATGGCAAGAGATATAAAAAATATTTTTAACTATACTCCAAAATATGATGAAGCAGGTTACAAAAAAGAAAAATATGAGGAAGATTTATATAAAGTTAAAAAAGTACCCTATTCAAAAGATGATATGAGACTTTTTAATCAGTTATTTTTAGTCAAAAATTATAAAAAATCACATTTCGGTGCTAGTAAAAGGACAATAGATTATGCAAGTCAAAAAGATCAGCTTGTAACTTTTAAGATGTCATACAGTTCAAAAATGAATGTCCACAAGGCGTATCTTTCTACCTATATGCCGCAGGAAAATAAAGATTATGTTGAAGAAAAACCTGTACTTTTTGGAACAGACGATGAGGAGTATGAAGAGAATATGACAGACATGCATTATAAGTGCATAATTTCTCCTGAAAACCAAGAAGTTAATCTTAAAGTGCTTTGTTCATCTTTTATGCGAAGAATGGAAGTTTTAACAGGTTTTACATTTTATTGGAAAGGTGTAATTCATGAAGATACAGAACATCGACATGCACATATCTGTATAAACGGAAAAGATAAAAGAGGAAAGAATGTATATTTTCAACCTGAAATGATAGCACGCACAATGAGAGAAACATTGTCTTATGTTGCAACTTTAATGGTTGGTGAAAGAACAGACAGAGAAATTCAGATCTCAAAAGAAAATCTTGTGCGAGCAAAACGATGGACTAAGTTAGATGAAGAACTTGAAAAATATCCTGGAAAAATTTCTGTCCGTAATCTTGATATGCAGGTACGCAATAGACTTTCTTTTCTTACATCCATTGGTCTTGCAAAAAGGAAAATAGAATATTATGAATTAAATAGCAACTGGAAAGAAACTCTTTTAGCAACAGGAAGATTTAATATTTATCTTAATGAATACAATGATCATAATGGAAATCTTGAATTATTTACAGGTGGATCTATTGCAGGCAAAGTTGAAAAAGTAATTAATTTTGACAAAGATGAATCATGGAATGATGCCTTGATTATTAAAGTAGATGAAAAAAATTATTACGTTCCAGTAGCCCAGTTAAAAAAAGATGATCTTGAAGGAAAAATAGTTTATATAAATTCAGCACAGACAGAAGAACTTAGAAAAGTCCGCAATAGTGAAATTAAAATTCTTAAAAAGAAGAAGAATGAAATTAAGCATGATTAAATAAAATCCATGTGCCACGTGGCACACGAAAAAAATGATGTAAACCTTTACAAAATGTAATACGTTGTATACAATGTATTACGTAAAGGAGATAAGACTATGGCATTAACAGCAACTGCAACTTTTAGAACAAAACCTGAATTGAAAAGCAGAATTGATTTTCTTGCAAAAACAACCCACAGATCTACAAGTTTTTATTATAATCTGCTTTTGGAAGATTATCTTGATGATATTGAAGATATTTATCTTTCTGAAAAAATTCTTGCTGACATTCGAAGCGGTAAAGAAAAGACTGTTCCTGCTGAAGAAGTTTACAAGGATCTTGGTATATGAAAGTTGAATATTCAATGACAGCGTTAAAAGAATTTAGTAAACTTGACAAACCAATTCAAAAACAAATAAAAAAATATATGTGTGAAGTATCAAAACTTGAAAATCCACGTTCCAGAGGTAAAGCTCTTGTAGGAAATTTTGCTGGCTTATGGCGTTATAGAATTGGCGACTACAGACTTATATGTGAGATTAAAGATGATAAAATTATTATTACAGTTTTGCATATTGCTCATAGAAAAGAAGTATATAGATAGTAAAAAATATTGACAAAATCCATGTGCCACGTGGCACACGGAAAACTTTTTATAATTTTCTATAAAAATATAAATTTGTACATAAGTTAATATTGATTAAAAAATAATTTTCTTATAAACTCCTGTTTAGTATCTGCTCGCCCAACCTTGGAGATACTATGAGTACAAAAAATTTTCTCCCAAAAGGAAATGCGTCTACTCCATTTAATCCGCAACTTCAACATTTTGACATGATATGTGGACAGGTAATGAAGGAAAACCGCATTTTAAAATATGTTGTAATTATTTCTTGCCTTGCATTTTTTGTTTCAATCGGAATAACTTTTTATGCTGTTTCATTACCTGAATCAGTTCCTGTTTTAATTACAATGAATGATTTTGGAGAAACAAAATATATTGGTGCTGTTTCAAGAAAAAACTATCAAAACTTTAATGTTCCAGAAGTTGCAGTTCAATATCAGGTAAAAGAATTTATAAGTCTATATAATACTTTGTCTACTGATAAAACAGTAATGAAAAAAGCAATAAATAAAACTTATCATCTTTTAACTTCAACAACTGCGTCTAAATACAGTTCACTTGTAAAAGAAACAAAACCTTTTGAAGATTTTGGTGAACGCACACGTGAAGTATTTTTTCAGACTGAACCATTACAGCTTTCAAGGGATACATATCAGGTAGATTATACAGTTACAACAAGAAGCCTTCAGGGGCATGTAAGTGATGAAACAAATTACAGAGCCTTAATTACAATAAAAGTTTTACAGCCAAGTGATGAAGATATAAGGGACAATCCTTTAGGAATATACATTACTTCATTTGATATGAAACCTTTGGAAATAAAATCAGTAAAATAGGAGAAATTTTTAGATGAAAAAAAATAGAATTATTATATTAACTTTTAGTATATTTATTTTTACTGCCTGTACAACAACAAGAGATTTAGAAAAAGAAAGTCAAGATTTTGTAAAGGAAGAAGTTAATAAACTAACTCAAGAAGAAATTGAAGAAGAAGCAAAAAATGCAGAAGAATATCAGGTATATGAAAAATTAAAAGTTCAGGATATTGAAGATACTGTAATTTATATTGAACGTCCTGTATATGTTCCGCAAGAAGTTGAAAAATCTAAAACTGATAAAAAGAAAGTAAAAGGATATGACGCAGTTGCAGAAAGCCTTAAAAGCGGAACAGTTGAACCTGAATTTTATAAAATGGGAACTTTCTGGTATCAGTATAATGAAAATTTAGTTTATGAAATTTACGGACAACCATATCACTTAACTGACATAATTTTAGAACCGGGAGAAATTGTAATTGGTACTCCAAAACTTTCTGAAGATGAAAGTGCATGGGATTTAACAGCAGATGTTGGAAAAGATGTTTCTACCGGGCTTGATGTTCAGCACTTGTATATAAAGCCTGCATATTCAAAACAGGACGCTTCAATGATTATTGTTACAGATAGACGTGTTTATCATTTTAGATTAAGAAGTTTTTCTGATACACACATGGCAATGGTCAAATTTCGCTATCCTCAAACTGTAAATAAGTGGCTTACAAAAGATGAAACAAAAGGACGTTCCTTAGAAAATAATTTAATCCGCATTTCTAATCCTGAAAATATTTCTGTTGATTATAAAATAAAATATTCTACACACAAAGTTCCTGAGTTTCTTCCAAAACTTGTTTATGATGACGGCAGAATGACATATATTCAAGTTGATGAAATCGTTCTGCAAAAAAAATTACCAGTAGTTTTTAATGAAAAAAATGAAATTGTAAATTATACAGTTGATAAAAATGTATTTGTAATTCCACGTCTTATAAATAAAATCACTCTTAAACTTGGAAAAGAAAAAGTCATTGTTGAAAAGAAAAAGACAAAAACTGCAAAAAATATCA
>CAZALL010000160.1:0-4238 GCA_964485955.1 uncultured Treponema sp.
TCCGTGTGATTTTTTTTTAGATGTTGAAATTGCTTTTGTCTTCCATAACTTTGCGATAAAGTACATTGTTTGCAAAATAAAACAATATTTTCTTAAAATAGTCTTGAGTTTACTTAAAAAATATGAAAAAATCAGCATCAAGAGGTTTTTAGATGAATCAAGACAGTCATTTTTACAGACTTTTTTGGGGAACAATGTCATTTAGTTTTTTATTTATTGTTCTTTGTTCACTTGTATTTTTTCTTTTGCCTGCAGAAGAAAAACTTCCTCATGTAACTCTTGTAAATACTGCTTCTATCAGTCAGGCAGAAGAAAACGTAGATGAAAATCTTTTTTCTTATGAAGAACTTAAAACTCAGGTAAAATTAAATCAAAAAAAGGACGATGCAGGTTTAGCTCTTTACCGTCAAATGCAGAGTCGTGTCGCAGTTGAATGGTTTTATATTCACATTTCAGACAGTAAGGATGTAGCCCTTGCAATTCTTGAGGAAGCAGAAAAAAATGACATTCCGCTTTCGCTGGCTTTTGCACTGGCTCATACAGAAAGCAATTTTAATGTAAAGGCAAAAAATACAAATGCAAATTCTTCAGTAGACCGAGGACTCTTTCAGTTAAACAGCAATTCTTTTCCTAATCTTAGTGAAGAACAGTTTTATGATCCTAAGATAAGTGCAAAATATGGTCTTTCGCATTTAAAACACTGCTTAAAACTTGCAGGAAATGAAATTTCTGCCCTTGCAATGTATAACGCTGGAACAAATAAAGTGCGTAATAACGGTACTCCGCAGATGACATTAAATTATATTTCTAAAATAGAAAATTACCGCTCTTATATAGAAGATCATTTTGAGCATGAAGTAATGGCATTTTATGATATTGACGAAAATGAAAAACTTCTTGCAAGACGATAAATATTTTTAACGTAAACAGATATTTCTTGCCTTGACAAAGCACTGTTTTCTGCTATATTTGCAATAAATTAACGATTTTTTGTAAATTATTTACAGGAGGAGAGCACATGACCAGGCGTGTATTTTCTTTTTTAACAGTAGTTTTTTTAGCCCTTGCATTTGTCTCATGTTCAGATTTAAATGAAAATGCCAGTGTTTCTTTTACAGTCCCTGTACAATTTTTTGCAGACCAGACAGAAAGCAGCCAGGATAATACTGTAATTTATACAGTAAATGCAAGTATTATTTACAATGGAATTGAAATACAGACTAAGAGTGTAAAGCTTATAGATGTCAATGAAAATGAACTTCCGGACATTACTTTTAAATCACTTCCTGCATGGAAAGAAGTTCAGGTAAAAATAGAAATTTATAAAGACAATTTAAAAATTTACCAGTACCTTACTCCTTCTGAAGAAAAATTAAAATTAAAATCAGGTCCAAATAAAGTTGATCTTGCTTTAAAGTCATATCTTGCAAGCCCTCTTGTATATGTTGAATATGGAAAAAATGAGAATGACATTACAACTTATACACTTAAGCAGAGAAAGTCTTTTGATTGTGCAAATGATGGAAGTGACATTATAATTGCAAGTGAGGATAATTTTGTTTATGCTTTTGACAATAAGGGTGGGCTCTGGGTTTTAAAAGGTGAAAATAATTCAGAAAATAACCTTGTATTTAATCTTACGGAATATTTAATAGATACTAATACTTTAGAGTATTCTTCTGATAAAATTGGCCGGGTTTTTAAAGAAGTTACTATCAGTAGATATGGTAATAAATCAATTACGCTATTAGACATGTATTATGATAATGAAACTTTTTATATTTTGACTTCTTATACGGTAGATGGTCTAACAGAGTACTGGGTATGTAAAAGTAAAATGTCATGGACTTCTGAGAGTTCAGCATATACTTTAGAAGTAGAACAAGCAAATATTAGTACTCCTGATGATGTAACTGTAGAATCAATTACAAGACTTGCCGTAAAAGACGGTTTTTTTGTATTTGGAGCTAAGACATCTTCATATAATACAGACACAAGTGAAACTACTTACAGTCAGAATATTTTTTATGGAGTGATTACCAAAAATAGCAGCGATGAAAACGTTATAAACGTAAGCAATTTGACTGTAGGAAGTGGAGTACAAACAGCAAAGAAAATTGCGGCAAAAACTATTTTTGTAACTAATGACTTAGCCAATACAGACTATGAAATAACAGACTTACAGTTTGGAGATGGCTTAGGTGCTTATAAAGATAAACTTTTTATACTTTTAAGATTAGGTTTTGCAGCTAATGATACTTTTACTTATACAGAAGGTTCTCCTGTTTTATGTAGTGCAGGTGCTTTAGTTGAAGTAGACTTTAGCAATTTGCTTTTACCTGCAGTTAAACTTTATGGAAACAAAGCAAAATTAACTCCAGTTACTTACAGTTATAATGATGGTTCTGCTGATAAGACTGTATTAGGTTATACTTATTGTCCTGAAGATAATTCAAATTTTTGGGGTCCGCAGTCTTTTGCTGGTCTTATTTCTAAAAAACTTTTAATTGCAGATAATGGTATGTGTTATGATTCAGTAAGTAAAAAAGCAAAAAATAATGATAGTCTTTTTGAGTTTGATATGGAAAATGCTCTTATAACACAAGGGGCAGCTGTAAAAATCTGGTATTGTAATCATTCAGAAAAAAGTGATTTAACATTCACAAAATAAAAAGTATTTTTTTAATAAAAAAGGCAGCAGGTGTAAAAAACAAAACATTTCTTATACCTGGTGCCTTTAAGAAAAATCTATTTTGTTACATTAAATTTAAAGAATAATACATCGCCATCCTGAACAATGTAATCTTTTCCTTCCTGGCGGTATTTGCCGGCTTTTTTAATTTCTGCTTCACTTCCATATTGGCGAAGATCATCGATTGTGTAGGCTTCAGCTTTAATAAATCCTTTTTCAAAATCTGTATGAATGACTCCTGCGGCTTTTGGTGCAGTATCTCCTTCTTTGATTGTCCATGCACGACATTCATCCGGACCGCCTGTAAAAAATGAACGCAGTCCCATAAGATGATATACCTGGCGGGCAAGTACAGACAATCCGCTTTCTTTAAGACCTACGCTTTCCATAAAATCTTTTTTGTCATCTTCACTTTCAATGTCAGCAAGATCTGCTTCAAATTTTCCGCAGAGAACAATTACTTCTGAACGACTTTCGAGAGCGTGTTTTTTTACCTGTTCAACATAATTATTAGTTCCGCTTGCAATGGTGTCTTCATCAATGTTGCAGACAAAAATCTGAGGCTTAATTGTAAGCAGGTGCAGGTCGTAAACAGCAGCTTTTTCTTCATCAGTTAAATCTGCCATGCGGGCACATTTTCCGTCTTCAAGAAGGGGCTTTATTTTTTCAACTGCACTAAAATATGGAGCAAGTTTTTTTTCTTCTTCCTTTCCCATAGCACGAATTTGTTTTGCAACTTTATCTTGTCTTTTTGCAATTGTATCAAGATCTGCCTGAGCTAATTCGTAATCGATTGTTAAAATGTCACTTATTGGATCAATAGGAGCGTCAGTTTTTGCATCTTCGCGTACATGCTGAATGTCAGGATTGTCAAAACAGCGCACTACATGAGCAATTACTGTTGTTTCACGGATGTTTGCAAGAAATTGGTTGCCTAAACCTTCACCTTTACTTGCACCTTTTATAAGACCCGCAATATCAGTGAAGTTTACGCTGGCAGGAGTTTTTTTCTTAGGCTGAAATACACTGGCTAAAAAATCAAGGCGTTCATCAGGTAAATCTACAACTCCATTATTTGGATCAATTGTACAAAAAGGATAATTTGCAGCTTCTGCAGGTGCTTTTGTAAGAGCAGAAAAAATTGTTGATTTTCCTACATTAGGTAATCCGACTATTCCACAAGAAAGTTTCATTTATTTTTCCTTCTAAAAATGTTTTCAAGATAATATATCTTTGCACAGAAATTTACAATGCACATAAATAAAAGTGTGAGAAATTGAGCTAGTGCTGGGAAGGGCGGTGAAGTCTTAAAACTTTCTTGAAAATTTCCTGCCTGTCACTCTTTTGCCTGTTGCAGTCTTTGCACAGCATCTGCAAATTTGAAAGCTCTGTTTTTCCGCCTTTACTCCACGGCATTATGTGGTCGCCTTCCATTTCGTGTTTTCTCGTCAAATCTGTTATAGATGAATCCCCATTCAATGAATCTTCCAACCGTTAATCATCTTTACAAATTCCGGGTTTGAATGGTCGACGATTTCGCTGTGGC
>CAZALL010000161.1:0-4191 GCA_964485955.1 uncultured Treponema sp.
TGTTGAAGAAGTTTTTAGACATTCAGGCAAAAATGCAATTGATTCAGCTTCAGAAGTAAAATAATTTATATTTTTAATTTCTGCTTCAAATTTTTTACGGGTAAGTTCATCAAGTGCAAATGCGTCTGGCGGAAAAGATTTTTCTGTATGTTCTTCAAAAGAATTAAGAAAATTATCTGTTTCCTGATTAAATGGCTCTAAGCGAAGTACTATATTTGAAACTGCTTCCTGTGCATAAAAAACTGCATCTTCATACGAAGGAGCTAAATTTATAATATTTCCACATTTTTCTACATTGTTTCTTGGAAAAACTGCATGGCTTGCAGGATAGTTTCTTATAAAAATATTTTTTGCAAATGGAGAAGAAATTGCAATATCCTGATTTAAAAGTTCTTTGATTTTTCCTGGAATTGAAATCCATGCTCTTTCGGCAGAAAAATTTTTACATGGTAATTCATAAACTTCAAATATTTTATTTTTTACAGGTAATGCCTTTCTGTTTCTTATAAGAAGTTCAGGTTTTTTTCCAAGTGCAATTAAAAGTGCCTGTTGGGTTAGATTAATTTGTGAAGCATAAGGATAAGTCCATCCACTCATATAACCACCAGAAAGTCTTGCAGCAATTTCGCCAATCATTGGTCCCTTGGAAGTATATTTAATGTCTGCTTTTGCTGCCCCGCAAGTTAGTCCTAAAGCTTCAATTCCCTTTACAAAACATTCTATGAGTTCATTTTTAATTTTTTGACTGACATTTGACGGCATTGTATGACCTGTTTCTATAAAATAAGGCGGGAAAAATATATGCCGGTCTGCAAAACCTGTAATAGTAACGCTTTTATCAAACACCAGAGCATCTATCGAAAATTCAGGACCTTCCATATAATCTTCAAGTATTGCTTTTCCACTGCGGGAATTGCTTAAAGCACTTTCTACGGCACCTAAAAATTCTCCCTTATTGCGTATTAAACGACAGCCTCTTGCACCCATATTGTCAACTGGTTTTATTACTTTAGGAAATTTTATTGAATTTAATTTTTTTGTTTCAAGAAAAAGCGAAAGGTCTCCCCTGTCAATCTGCAAAAAATCTGGTGAAGGAACATTATTCTTTTTAAAACAATTTCGCATCAAAACTTTATTTGTTGCATTTCTAGCACTTTCAAGTGAATGGCTTTTTAATCCGCACTGTTCACAAATATAAGAAACACTTGCAGAAAAATCAGTTCCTGCTGTAAAAACTGCAGCAAGAGAGTCTCCTAAAGAAAGTGCTAATTCTGTTAAAGCCTTGTAATTTTTTAAATCAATATTTTCAAAACGGTCGGCATAAGGAACACAGACTGCATTTGGATTTGCATCAACAACTAAAGTCTTGTAACCTAAAGAAAGAGCGCTTTCTATAGCAGGTTTTTGCATTAGAGAAGCACCAAGAATTAAAACTGTTTTCTGTTCTTTCATATTTTTAAATATTCCCTAAAAATTAATTTTTCTTGCAGTAAACTTCAAAAGTATCTCCCAAACGCAGGATATGACTTTTTAAATTTACAAGTGAATACTGAAGTGAATTCTTATCCCATCCATGTTTTTTTACTGAAGGAAATCTTTCTGGATGATGACCTGTAGATACTATTTTAAGTACAGTGAAACCATATTTTTTCAAGATAGAAAAAGTCTTTTTTATTTCCCATAAAGTGTAGTGATCAGAGGGGCTTGAATTAAAAAATTCCTGAGTGTTAAATCTGGCACTTACTCCACTTGCAGAAGGTGTGCTAAAAGCAAAGACTCCTCCCTTCTTTAAGAGTTTTGATACAGAATTTAATACTGCATCAAGATTTTCAAAATGTTCTATGACATACCACATTGAAACAGCATCAAATTCTTTTATACCAAAATCTTTTTCTGGTGAAAAATCAGGAAATTTACTGACACTTGCAGGATAATGAAGTGTATTCTGAACATAGTCAACGGCTTCCCTTGAAACATCGGTTCCATAAACCTGCCAGCCAGCATCACTTGCGGCATCCAAAAAAGGTCCCATTGCACAACCAATATCAAGAACTGCTGGTGTTAAAGGATAATGAATTTTACGGTATAAAAAATCCATTATGCTAACCCGGCGGACACACTGGGCTTTGATGGAAGCAAAATCTTCTATGTAAGTTTTTCCGTACTGCTTTTGATAGTCTTCATAGAAATATGACTTATTGTAAACAGTATCATGATTTTTCTTACGGTAAGAAAGATAGAGCATACCGCACTGATGGCATCTTCTGTATGTTTTTGAAGGAGTTCTGGCAACAACCATATCTGTTTTAGCAGATGCCTTTCTGCAGATAGGACAATTTATTTTTTTACCTTGAGAAAGTTCAATTATAAAATCAGCTAAATCTAATTCTTTAATATCCTGACTTTTCTGATAAAGTATTTGGGGATTTTGAAGGAGTGCATTAAATTTTCTTTCTGTAATTTCTGAAGCTGCAAGACAGGCAAAGCCATATTTTTTTGCAAGTTTTTCGTGATAAGAAGACGTTCCTAAAAGTATTACGGCACATCCGGCTTTTTTTGCTTCAAAGGCTGTAAACCCGTAATGACTTACAACTAAATCGTATTCAATTAATTTTTCTTTTAATTCAGCTAAGGGTTCTGAAACATTTATATATTTCTGCAAGTCCTGAGGAATCTGTTTTTTACAGGATTCTGCATCATTTAAAATCAAAGTTACATAAATTCCGCATTTTGCTAGAGCCAAAGCTGCTGGCAATGACAGATGAGAAGGATCTTCGCCGCCAAGAGAAACTACAGCTGTTCGTATGGCACTAGGTCTTGAAGTTTCTTCAAGTCTTTTATGGGGAAGTTCAATAAACGCATCTTCTATAAGGTTTGCCTTTCTCTGTAAAGCAAGAGATGGAATTATATCTAAAACATACTCTGCATGATCAAGATTTTCACGACCGTCATCAAGGGCTACTATAGTTCCCTTACCAGAAAGCTCTTTTAGAATTTCATTATCAGTCTTAAAAAGATCTGTAACTATAAGAGCGTAATTTTCACTTCCCTGAAGTTCGCGTACAACTTTATATTCTTCAAGTCCCATAGCTACCGCTTTTGAAACAAGTTCATCAATATTTGGCAAGGTAGCATTGCGCGGAATATAAATATCTGCATTTGTTTTCTGAGCAAGTTTAAGGCATCTTCTTAAATGCCCCGTACCACATCCTTTTTGCACACACGGAACAAACAAAACTGGATAATGAACGCAATTTGTATTCATTCCGCGTAAAATTTCTTCACATGTATAAGGTTTTTCAACTTTTTTGGATGAAGAAATTATTTTTACAAGAGTAAGAGCCCGTCTGTAATCCTGAGCAGTATCAATCGTTGTACGAAGTTCTGGAAAATTATATTTCTCTGGAGAAGGAATAAAAAGTGCTTTAAATGTTTCCTGATGATTATAAATTGCAGGTCCTACATGTTCATGATCATAAGGGTCACTTGTCATTGAAGCAGCTTTTACTAATGACTGTGCATTAAATATTTCTATTCCCGAACCATGCGGAAGTCCTGTAAATGTAATGTAATCAATGTTTTCTTCAGAAACTCTCTTTTTATAAAGCTGAAGAAGTTCCTGGGCTGCTTCATAAAATAAAAACGGATTGTCGGCAGTTGCCCTAACAACAGTCTGTGCTTTTGTAAGTTCAATTACCTTACAAAAACGGTCAAGTACATCTTCCCTTGAGCCTGCAAATGTTTCAAATCCGCATTTTTTTGCAAAAGGTGCAAGTTTTTCAAGGCTGTCTGTATCTGTTGCAAGTACATATTTGTCAGCAGACAGTTGTTTCATTGACTTAAGTACCCATTCAAGTACAGTTTTTCCGCCAAGTGGCAAAAGTGCTTTTCCAGGGAGTCTTGTTGAAGAAAGCCTGCACTGAACAATTACTACTACTTTATTTTTATGGAGTTTAAAAAAATCAAAAATTTTCATTTATCTTTTATCCCTCCAGTTTTCTATAAGATTTGCGGTATCTTTTCTAAATCTGTACTGATTCTGCTTTACCCAGCGGCGTGCATCCTTAAACTGCCTTAAACTTGATGTAATTCCACACTTACTTCTTACACTAAAAGCAAAATATGAAGTAAATGGAATTTTTGCATGATCACTTACAAAAACAGGTAAAAGATTTTTTAAATAAAAGCGAA
>CAZALL010000162.1:0-4176 GCA_964485955.1 uncultured Treponema sp.
TCTACAATCTGGAACTTAGACTTAATCAATTCAGGATCCATGCGGGTATATTTGTCATCTACAGGAGCATAAATTGTTTCTGCATCATAAACTTCACCATTAAGCCCCATTTTTTTAGCTTCCTGATGAGCCTGCAGTAAAACACTTCCTGGAACATTTTTATGAAATATTTCAAGGCGTGTATGTAAATCTGTAATCACAGTTCCATTTGTACTGATTATATAACGACCTGCCTGGGTACCTGCAATATTCATCTGTCGCACTACATTTAAAACTCCACACGAAGGTCTGCCAGAACACAAAACAATGTATATTCCCTTTTCTGCAGCCTTATGAATTGCAGATAAAGTCCTTTCTCCTATGGTAAGTTTACTTGTAAGAAGCGTATCATCTAAATCCAATGCAATAAGATTTACTTTTAACTTTCCCTGTGGCAATTTTTTTTCTTCACTCATAATTTTTCTCTACTATTTATTTACTTATCTGTTTAATTTTCTGTATGCAGTTTTGTGAGGTCTGTCTGCTTCAGCTCCAAGTTCCTTTCTTCTCCATTCAGCATATTCAGACCAGTTGCCTTCAAAAAATTTAACTTCCGAATTATTTTCATATGCCAGAATATGAGTACATATACGATCCAAAAACCAGCGGTCATGGCTTACTACCAGAACACAACCTGCAAAATCGCTTATAGCTTCTTCAAGTGCACGAGTAGTTCCAACATCAAGGTCGTTAGTAGGTTCGTCTAAAAGAATTACATTTCCAGCTTCCTTAAACATCATACCCATGTTAAGGCGATTTTTTTCTCCACCAGAAAGAACTCCCACTTTTTTATTCTGATCCGGTCCGCAAAAATTAAACCATGAACAATATGCATGAGCGTTTACTTCACGAACAGCTCCATTTACAGGTCGTCCCTTTTCATCAACAGCACCAAGTTTAATTAAATCCTGACCACCACTAAGCATTTCAAGAACAGTTTTATTGTCGTCCAGCTGACTTCTCATCTGATCAACATAAACTAATTTTACAGTTTCACCAATTTTTATGTTACCACTGTCAGGCTTTTCTATACCGGCAATCATTTTAAATAAAGTTGTCTTACCGGCACCATTTGGACCGACAATACCAACAACAGCTCCAGGCGGAATCTGAAAATTTAAATTTTCAAACAAAAGTTTATCGCCGTAAGATTTTGTAAGATTTTCAGCATTTATAACAAGATTACCAAGTCTTGGACCTGCAGGAATTGAAATCTGACTTTCCTTAAGTTCAACTCTCTTATTTTCTTCAGCAAGAAGCTGTTCATAGCGGGTAATATGTTCCTTGTGCTTAGCTTGACGACCTTTTGCCCCCATGTGAATCCATTCAAGTTCTTCCTTCATCTGCTTACGTCTTGTAGATTCAGTTTTTTCTTCCAATGCCAGACGTTTTTCTTTCTGTTCAAGCCATGAAGAATAATTACCCTTAAAAGGATAGCCTTCACCGCGGTCAAGTTCCAAGATCCAACCTGCAACATTGTCCAAAAAGTAACGGTCATGAGTAATGGCAATAATAGTTCCTTCATAATCACGAAGATGACGTTCAAGCCATTCTACAGTTTCTGCATCAAGATGGTTTGTAGGTTCATCAAGCAAAAGAATATCAGGCTTTTGAAGAAGCAGACGGCATAAAGCAACACGGCGACGTTCACCACCAGACAATGTAGAAATCAGCTGTTCACCCGGCGGACACCTTAAAGCATCCATCGCAAGTTCCAGATTTGAATCTAAATTCCATGCATCAAGAGCATCAAGTTTTTCCTGAAGTTCAGCCTGCCTCGTACAAAGTTTGTCAAAATCTGCATCAGCATCACCAAAAGCTTCATTTACTTTATCAAATTCTGCAAGCAAGTCAGTAATTTCTTTTACACCCTCACTTACAACTTCCTTAACAGTTTTATTGTCATCCAGCTGAGGTTCCTGTTCCAAATATCCTACAGAATAACCGGGAGCCAAAGAAGTTTCGCCAGTATAATCATGGTCAATACCCGCAAAAATTTTAAACAGTGACGATTTACCTGCACCATTTTCACCCAGGACACCAATTTTTGCCCCGTAATAATAAGAAATACTTATATCTTTTAAAACAACTTTTGTGCCATACGCTCGTGACACACGATCCATAGTGTAAATAATTTTCTTTTCATCAACAGTCTTTGCCATTCCGTGAGTATAACTGAGAAAACTTTTTTTTTCTATACAGATACATTTTTTATTTTTTATTGGAAGAATAAATTACGTTTTTATTTCTTCTAGGTCGGCCTTTACTGCAAGAGCCTAAAAACTTTATTGCATTTTATTTAAAAGATTGTTTACAGATACATTATCCGGATAAAGTTCAAGGCATTTTTTATACCAGACAAAAGCTTCTTCTTTATTTTTTTGCCGCTGATAACTGTATGCTATAGAAGAATAAATATTAAACAGATCAAATTTTTCAAAAGAAACATTTTTGTCTGCAAGAGAAGTCTGCATATTGTCCCTTCCGCTCTTAATTTTAGCAAAAGGAGCAGGGGCATAAATATCCTGGGCAGCCGCTAAAAAGTGAGCAGTTCCATTTGACATGTCAATTTTTTGAGAAAGCTTTGCATATTTTCTTACACTAAGACCGTTTGCAATTATATACAGAACATTTTTTGCAGTACAGTTTGCAGAAATTGCCTGGGCTAAAACAGAATAAGCGTCACTTCCTTCCTTTATTTTTAATGCTTTTTTTGCACTTTCAATTGAACTGTCATAAAAAGAAGCTGCTTTTGAATTTGCATTATCTTTTGAAGTATCAGATAAATCTTTTGTTGCCATTTCTGAAGGATCATAATTTTCCATAAGAACCTGACCATAATAATAATCACAACGGGCAAGGTGAACCAACTTGTGGTATTCATCTTCAAACTGATCAAGACTTTCTTTTGCATTAAGATAATATTTTTCTAAAAGTCCTTCATCCTTAATCTGATGATTAAAATACATATTTATAAATTCATAAAGTTCTGCAGTATAAGAAACTTCACGCACATTTTTTATTTCCTGTCCATAAAAGTGATTTACAGAAAAAATAAAAATCAGTAACGTAAAAAAAATTCTTTTATTTTTAAAAAACATAAAAACTCCTAGAAAAAACATTTTAACATAAAAAAAATAAAATTTCACATCACAATACATAAAAAAAGATGCTTCTAGGTTGAAGCATCTTTTAATCTATAAAAAAATTAATATTGACTATTAAATTCTTCCATAGAGTACATTCATAAATCTAAGCCATGAAGCTTTTTCATCTGTTAAAAGATTATTATCCATTCTCCATGCCCAGTTAGAACCTGTTGTAGAAGGAGTATTCATGCGAGTTTCTGTGCCAAGTGCATATACATCCTGAAGCGGAATTACAGCAAAGTCTGCCGTAGAAGCAACAGCACTCTGAACCATTTTTGCACAAAGTTCTCCACTGTCGCGCATTGATTTTGCTTCTTCTATACTAGCCTTTCTTCCAAGAACATAACTTGCAGCATTAAGTAACTGACCGTCCGGCGATGTATTTAACCAGCCCTGCATAGTATCGTTGTCATGAGTACCTGTATAAACTACACAATTCTGATTGTACATATGCGGAAGGAATGCATTTGTAAATCCTTCAGCTCCAGCCTCATTTGCATCAAAGGCAAACTGCAGTACCTTCATACCTGGGAAAGCACATCCATCTCTCAAAGCTTTTACACCGTCTGTAATTACACCAAGGTCTTCTGCGATAATAGGAAGTTCACCAAGCTGTTTTTTTATTTCATCAAAAAGTGCCTTACCTGGGCCTGGAATCCATTTTCCGTTTACCGCAGTTTCATCCCCATAAGGAATTGACCAGTATGCTTCAAAACCACGGAAGTGATCGATACGTACATAGTCAACAAGTTTTGTCATTCTCCTGATGCGGTCTACCCACCAGAAGTAATTTGTCTTTTTCATTTCATCCCAGTCATAGAGCGGATTACCCCAGAGCTGACCTGTAGCAGAAAAATAATCAGGCGGAACACCAGCTGCTTTTAACTGAATGCCTGTTTTTTTATCCATCTGGAAAAGCTTCTGATTGCTCCATACATCGGCACTGTCCAAAGCAACAAAAATAGGAATGTCGCCTACAATTTTTATA
>CAZALL010000163.1:0-2834 GCA_964485955.1 uncultured Treponema sp.
TGCTGATCTTTTAGTAAAGTCATTACGTCTGTTGCACTTATGTAAACTACAGGATTTGCCTGAGAAATTACATATTCACTTCCGACACGAACATAAATTTTTAATGTATTTTGGCTGTCCTTGTGGCTTACAGAAATTATACAAGTTCCTTCACCTACTGCTGTAATAGTTGCACTTGTTCCGTTTGCGATTACACTTGCAATTTCTTCATTGTCGCTCTGCCATGTAATATTTGAATATTCACTTGATGAAAGATTTATTGCACTCACCTTTACACTGGCAGTTTTTCCTTCTTCTCCAAGTGAAACTACATTTTGTGATGTTGTAAAATAAACTTCAGGATCTGTCGCAATACTTCCTTTTGGATAAACTGTAATTGTAAAATCACAGGTAGTATCTTCTAAAGTTACAGTAACTGTAGTGCTTCCAGCTTTTAGTCCTCTTACAACTGCACTTAAAGGAGAGCCTTCAACTTTTTCTACAGTACATATAGAAGAATTTTTTACAGTCCACGTGGCACTTGAAAAATCGTATGGAGTATAAGTTTCACTTTCTTCATCATAAGTTCCGTTAAAACCTGTAGCACTTACCATAAGGGCTGCACTTTCACCTGCTTCAATATTGTAATAAAGTTTATCTGAATAAAGTGCCTGCATTGCAGAAAGAGTGTCTGAATCATCTGCTGTAAGTAAAAGAACTTTTTTATCACTATCGCACTTAGGATGACTTATATTTATGTAACTTACAGTCTTTCCGCTTCCAAGAGTTGGAGCTGTTACCTGAACTGTATTTGCACTTGAAGCAATACTTACTCTTGAATCTTCTGCACTAAAAGTTATATTTTCATCATCGCTAGTTTTTTTATTTTTTCCTTTTAACTCAACAGTGTATTCCGCACTTTCACCATTTACAATTTTTAATATTCCACTTCCAGAAAAATAAAGTGGTTCTGTTAATATTGCGTCTTTTGAAAGAACTTTTACAAGTATTTCTGTAGGGTAAAGAATTTTTGGGTGGCTTATAGAAATTACGGCACTACCTTCTGCGTTAGGTGTTATGTAGGCATTTCCGTAAGCATAAGTCATTGAAGCTGACCTTGAAGTTACAACAGATCCGTTTGTTGTTTCAAGTTTAATAACATCACTTGTTCCGTCAACTGGAGAATTTTTTACATTCCATACAAAACCGTTTTCGTCTGTATCTTCACCGCCTTTTAGACTTATACTAATACAAGTTGTATCTTCTCCAATTTTTGTGCGAATATAATTTTGACTTGTTGTAATATAACAGGAAGCGTCTACTGCGTCTGTTAATTGTCCCTGAATAATTAAAAGAACTTCTCTTGTATACGCAGCCTTTGGATGAGAAATTACAAGTTTACAAGAACCGTTTGCTTTTCCCCTTACAACTACTTTATTACCAATATAATTTACAATTTCTGCAACATTATAATCATCTAATATATAATTGTAGTCATCTATTGAATATTCACCTTCCGTAATATTTTCAAGTGAACAAGTTATAGTTTTTTCTTCATCTCCATTTAAATTTACAATGGTATTGTCAGGAGCAATATAGACATTTTTTACAACTGTAATTACACGGCATAAAATATCAAGCGGATAAAGTGCGTCAGGGTGGCTTACACGAACTGTACAAGTTCCGCCCCCATCACTTTTTAATGGATTAATAACTGCTGTGTTTCCATTATAACTTAAAGTTACTGGTACACTAGAGGTATCATCTTTTACAATTTCCCATTTAAATGAACTGTCTAAAAAAGAATCTTTTGCATTTACTAAACTTACACTTACAGTTTGAGAACCGTCATCTTGATTCATCGTAAGAATATTAGAACTTGTTGTGATGTAAGTAATATTTGTTGCGTCTTCAAAAACATATATTCCCATGTAATAAGGATAAGCTGCTTTTGTGTGAGTAATTTTAATTCTTGTGTAACCTGAATTTTTTGCAGTAATTAAACAGTACTGTCCTGTTGGCTGAATTGAAGCAACAGAAGAATTATCAACAGTCCATGTATAACCGTCAATATCACCTGCATCCCCACCATAAAGAGAAACATAAACTCTTTCTGTTATACCGGGACTTGTCTGTAAAACAGTTGTATTTGAATAAATATATGGTTCAGTTGTGCTTTCATAGTTATCAGAAAATCCTGAAACTGTAATTAAACAAACTGCGTCATATCCACCATAAGAACACTTTAAGGTTGTCTGTCCTTCTTTAAGAGCCGTAATTGTAATTCCCCATGCAGAAGAAGTATCACAGCTAATAATATTTTCATCATAAGACCAGTGAAGGTTTACTTTTTTTTGTACAGTCTGAGGTTTTACGTTTACTAAAATGTAATCCATTGAACCAGCTTTCATCGTAAGACTTGATTTTCCAAGTGTTAAAGATGTAATTTCAATATCATCTTCTGTGTCTGTAATTGTACCTGTAATAGTCTGCCAAAAATGACATGAAGTAAATAAACAAATTAAAAATAAGCTAAAGGTTAAATGTGCCACGTGGCACACGAGTTTGATTTTTTTATTCATAATATCTCCTTAAAAAATTTATTCGTTTCGTACATATTTTCCAGCAATTTGTGGTATCTGTACTGGTGGAAGTTCAAGCGATGTATTTGTTATGATTTTAATTTCTGTTCCCTGTTTAATAGAAATTGTAGGTGAAATATCTAATGCCTTATCTAAAATTTTATTTCCTATTTTTGAAGCTTCAGAATAAACATCAGTCATTGCGTTTTGTACATAATCGTTTTCTGAAGAATCAATTTCTGAAGTTATTTCAGTTTGAATTACAGAAAAGAC
>CAZALL010000163.1:2844-4131 GCA_964485955.1 uncultured Treponema sp.
AAGTGCCTTTAATGTTTCAAACGGATGATTATTTACAAATCCTTTGTAACCGCTTGCTCCAAAAGGATCAACTCCATTCATATTACCAAGTTCAACTCTGTAACCGTCAGGTCTTATTAAAAGATTCCATGCAACTTGAACTCTGTTTTGTCCATAACTTACTGAACTATTATATGTTGCATAAAGTAAAGAACCTTCAGGAATTAATAAAAGCGACTGATCGTAACTTGACCATACATTTTCTGTAACACGAGCAACAACAATTCCCGGATTATCTGTATTGATTGCAGTAATTAAAGCACCGCTTATAACAGTTCCGTCCCAAAGACAATTATAGGAAAGATAATTTCCGTTTCCAGCAGTATTTGCTTGAGAGTTAAAAAATCCTTCTTTGTTTGTCTGATAATACATAGAAGAATTATTTGCATTATTTTGATTATAGGCTGAATATTGCTGTTGCATTTGTACAAGCTGATTTGAAATATATTCATCTTTACTTGGCGGTAAATTGCTTTGTGAAGAAATGTTTTGTCCATAATTGTAATTACCGTTTAATGCATTTGCAATTTTGCTAGAATTTGAATTATAGTTATTTGAACTGCTATTATCCTGACCTTTTATTCCTTCTATTTTTCGTGGCGACTTTGAATTTCTTGTATCCGGTTTACTAGATGATGATGAATAAGAATTATTTTTAGGAGTCTGCCCTAATGGTGAAACAGGAGCTGTACTTGGTTGTCCCTGCTGACTATTTATCTGAAATTCTGGCGGAAGATTATTTATAATATTATCTACATTATCTTTTTTTTCTTCTGTAGAATTTGTTTCATCATTAAGAATATCAACAGCTTCTTCTACAGTAGGCTTTTCTTTTATACCCCATGAGATTTCTGTTTTTGTTCCTGATTTATCAAGTTCAGGATTTTCTTTTTTATTTTTCTTTTTACCATTTGTAGCAACCATTAAAATTAAAATTATCAGTATAATTCCAATAAAAATAAATGCAAAAATATTTCCTGCATTAAGTTCTTTTTCATTTCCTTTTTCTTCTTCAGGCGGAAGACTTTCTTCTTCTTCACTTTCGGCTTCTTCCTTTAAGTTTATATTTTCATCGTTAAGAAAGTTTTCTTCATCTCTAAATCTTACATTATTTTCCATTATCACTTCCTTGCTTAACTTCTTCTTTTAAATTTTCTTTATCGATATTTTTTGCAGTTTTTGTCTTTTTCTTTTAAATAATTCCTTTTTCTTTTCCAAGTTTAAGAGTGATTTTATTTATAAGACGTG
>CAZALL010000164.1:0-4126 GCA_964485955.1 uncultured Treponema sp.
AAATAATCATTTTTTATAAAGTAGTCACAAAGTTCAGTTTTTAAATCTTCAACGTTTTCCATTGGCTTTCCAAGTATTTTTTCAAAACTGTATTTTAAAAGCCTGTAGTCCCTAAATTCTTTTATACCCATAAGATTTGTCTTTTGATAATCTTCTGCGATTTCTTTCCATGAAGCACCGCACAAAGCTGCAAGAACAGCACTCATTGTCCCAGTTCTGTCAGTACCAAGACGACAGTGAATGTAGTAAGCACCCGGATGAGTATTTATAAACCTTACAATTTCTGCAACAAGATTTCCATATTCTTGAGAATCAGATTTATAATAAACAGTATTGTAATGCGTATTTATAAAAAGGTTATTGCCACTATCAATTATATTCTGCTGATAAGGACAAACAGCTTCATTTAATTTTTCTATAGCATCTTCTTTTCCGCTTAAAGTTATAATTGAATGAACATCATTTTCTTCAAGAGATTTTTTTACAAGCTCAATGCGAACTTCTTCTGTGTCATATTGGCTACGTGATTTTTTATAAGGATGATAACCTCTATATAAATTTACAGTTCCAGGTACAAGGCGCACATTGGAAATTACTGCACGATCCTGAGCATTCTCTAAATTAAAATCAGAAAGTTTTTTTACACTAGCAGCAAGTTTTGCATTTTCCTGAACTTCCTGAGCAGAATCTTCTGGTAAAAGAATCAGATTATTTGTTGACATACTAAATCCTGGCTTTTTTGAAATACTGCCGGGTTCATCTGCACTATAAGCATTAGGTTTTCTGTAAATATAAAATTTAAATTCAGGATAGCCGGAATTACCTGGAATGTTTACAAGAGCAAAATCTTTTTCAAGAATATAAATTCCTTTTTTTGAACTTTCACTCATACGCCAGGAATCATCACTTCCTTTAGCCCATCCATTAAATGAACCTTCAACATAAACCTTAGCCACACTTTCATACTTGTAGGCCTTCATGTCAAAAACAAAAACAACTTTTTTTGCCCCGTCTACAAACTGATAGCCCAATTCCCTGTTATCTTTTGTCGGAATAAATTTTTCCTGCACTAAAGGAACATAATATTTTTCTTTTGCAAACAAAAATGTTGAAAAACCTAAAAAAATCATAAGAACAAAAAATATTTTTTTTATTTTCATTAACCTTTAACAGCCCCCGCTGCAATTCCCTTAATAATATATTTCTGAAGGAATAAATAAAATAAAATCATAGGAATAGAAGAAATTGTAAGTGAAGCACACAAAGGTCCATATTCTTTTAAGAACTGACCGTTAAGCTTCATTTGAGCCAGCTGAATAGTTCCATCCTTAATAATAAGCATTGGAAGAAGGTAATCATTCCAGATCCACAAAGCATCGATAACTGCAACAGTTGCAATAATTCCCTTCATCATAGGAAGAATAATTTTAAAGAATGTCTGAAACTTTCCTGCTCCGTCAATAGAGGCACTTTCTTCAAGTTCTTTTGGAATGCCCGATACAAATCCGTGGAACATAAAAATTGCAGTAGGACATCCAAGCCCCCAGTACATAATTATAATTCCAATATTATTTGTAAGATTTAAATCTGCTGCAAGAACAGAGACTGGCACCATAATAATCTGAAATGGAATTACTAGATAAAATGCAAAAAATCCATATAAAATCCAACTTAATTTTGTATTTGTTCTCTGAAGCATATAAGCCGCCATAGAACTTGTAATAATAATTCCTGCAAGACCAAAAACTGTAATCATAAGTGTATTAAAAAATACCTTGTGAAACTCCATAACTTTCCAGGCACGCACATAATTTTCAAAAGTAGGTTTTGTAAATCCCAAAGGATTCATGATAATTTCAGCATTAGGTCTAAATGAATTTATAAATACGAAAATCATCGGGTAAATAAAAAAGAAAGCAAATAAAATCAAAATTAAAAATAAAACCGTTTTACCGGCATTTTTATTCATACCCTTCTGTAATTTTATTCTATTATCTAAAACTTTTCGTAAATTATTCAAAGAACTATTCATTTTTAAGCTCCTTTTTCTTAGAAATAATCAGCTGAGTACCGGTTACAAGTAAAATTACAACAAAGAGAACCATTGCTTTTGCGGTCGCAAATCCAGCCTGTTTTTGAGCAAATGCATCAAAATAAATGTCCATTACAAATGGAACCGTACCTGTCGCGTAACCTGTAGAACCAATCATTGCATAAATTAAGTCAAAACTTTTTAGAGCATTTGCAATAGAAAGGAACAAAGAAATTGTAATTGCCGGAGCTAAAAGCGGGAGTGTAATATTACGGAAGCGATCTCCCCATGAAGCACCGTCAATTTTTGCAGCTTCAATAAGTTCCTGAGGAATATTTTGAAGACCAGCAAGATAAATAATCATATAGTAACCACAGCCCTGCCAGACTGCAACTAAAACCAAAAGCCACGGCGTTTTATTGGAATCCGTTATCCACTGCTTAATTCCAGTAATTGCAGGAAGAAGCTGAACAAAAAGCATTGACCATATAAGGGCAACAATTACCATGGAAAGTACATTTGGAATAAAGAAAACTGTTCTAAGTACTTTTTGTCCCCTAATACCAGAGTCAAGTGCCAGGGCAAGTCCAAAGGCTAAAAGATTAATTCCAATTACAGAAAAAACTGCAAAGAAAATTGTAAAACCTATTACACCCATGTTTAATTTTTTAGTAACCCATGCATCAGAAAGTGCATTTTTTACATATGCCACTTTATAGAAAAAATCAGCAGCATTCTGTAGTTTTGCTTCACTTTCTTCACTCAGGTTATACTCAAGTGCATAAGATTTAACAGTCTTTTTTAAACCTGTCTTATCGTAACTTAAAGAAAGATTTTTTAAATTAGAAATAATTTTATCTGCATCAAAATTTTCATCTGCTTTACATTCAGGTAAGTTCCAGATAATTTCTTCAGCAGTAAACTCATTGTAACTTGCATTAAGACGATAAACTTTATCTTCCTTACGAAGCTTATAGGCTTCACTAAAAAGTTTTTTATCAGTTTCAGATAATTTTGGAATAATAAATTTATTTACATCACGCATGTTGATATTTACAGGCAGAGATGTTTTTTCAGAATAATTTTCTATTGTTAAAATATGCGGATAAAAATCCTTTCCAGCTTTTCCAGAAAAAATTTTTTTATAATTATCAAGACCTACATTTTTATAACGGGCAGGTTCCCATTTTGCTTTTCTTAAAAGATATTCTACTCTTACACGATTAAAAAAACTTAATCCGCGTCGAAAATATGTATTATCACTTTCACGATATTCATAAATTGTAAGCAAATATTCACTTTGTTTTTCAGTAAGTTTATTTAAAATTTCACTTTCAAATTCTTCCTTACTGATAATATTAGGAGACCTTGGTGTAAGTCCATCCCAGTTTGTAAAAGAAATAAAAACACCTCTTATAAAAGGTGTAATACAAAAAATAAGATATAAAATTAAGCAGGGCAATACAAACGCTAAAAAATAAAGTCTTCCCTTTCGCTTAGACTCAACCATTAATCTTTCCTTACATAAATTAAGTTTTTAAATAAAAATAAAACGGCAGCCTAAAAAAAGACTACCGTTCTTAATTAAAATTTACTCTGCAACAGCACTAGCCCAGCTTGCATCAATATCAGCAATAACTGTATCAGCAGAAACTGTCTTAAGCATATACTGCTGAGCACCATTCTTACATTCTTTTTCAAATGTAGCAGATGGATACTGAGAGAATGCCCATGGATATGAACCCTTTTCTGCAACAGACTTCATAAGTTCATCAAATGGAACACCAAGTGAAGAGAAATCGCATCCTACAAAAGAATTTGTAAGTTTATATTCTGAAACCCAAAGCTTCTGTCCTTCTTCGCTTGAAAGGAAGTTAATAAACTTAAGGGCAGCTTCCTGTTTTTCTGCAGAAGACTGTGAAGAAACACCAAATGTAGAATCAACATCAGCATACATCTTATTCATAGAAGCATCGTTGTATACAGGGAATGGAATAAAGCCTGCATTAAGTTCAGGATTAATTTTAAGAGCATCAACAAATGCCCAAAGTCCCTGAACCATCATTGCAGATTCACCATTAGCAAATGACTGCT
>CAZALL010000165.1:0-4100 GCA_964485955.1 uncultured Treponema sp.
GTACTTATAAAAATGAAATTTTAAAACGACTTGACTATCTTTCATCAAAGGCAGGCTCATTTGAGGCAAAAGAACTTTCTCTTACAGTTAGCGAAGGATTTTCTTTGCTTGAAGAACAGTATAATGCCTATGTCCAGAATTTTAATGAGTCAAAGAAAATATATGAAGGTTCCTTCTGTATAATAGGTGATACTGCAACTGCTTCTACCGATATGGGTGTTACTCCTTTTGACAGAGGTTATGCAAATGTTGGTACACACGCAAACGTTTTAAATACTTTACTTCAGCAAAATTACATAAGGGCAGCTCACTGGGAGTGGGGAATGCTTTTAGCTTTTTTAAGTGCATTTTTAGTTCTCTTTTTTACAAGAAAACTCTCTGCAGGTAAACGCTCTGTCTGCGGAATAATTTACGTGGTCTTTACCATAGGATTTATTCTTTTAATGATGAGTGTCTTTGGCATTTACATACCGCTTCTTTATCCGTCACTTACAGTAATTTTAACGGCTGTTGCAGAAACAATAATTCACTTTTTTACGGCAGAAAAACAGAAGAAAGAACTTAAAACTGCTTTTGGAACATACCTTGCCCCTGAAGTTGTAGACATTATTTCAAAAGATCCTTCTAAGCTTTCACTTGGTGGAGAAGACAAGCATATTACAGCTTTATTTAGTGATGTAAAATCTTTTTCTTCATTTAGTGAACTTGTAACTCCAACAAAATTAGTTTCTGTACTTAACGGATACCTAGGAAAATTAAGTGATGCAATTATGTCCCGCCGTGGAACTATTGATAAATATGTAGGTGATGAAATTGTATCATTTTTTGGAGCACCGCTTGAAGTTCCTGACCATGCATATCAGGCTTGTCTTGCAGGTCTTGCAATGAAAAAAGCGGAAGAAGAATATAATAAGACTCATGTTGTAAAACTTTTATCTGCTGGAAAAAATAAGGGTTTTGGTGCAGAACATGGAGAAGAAGCTTCAATTTATCTCAATGAAGCAAGTGGTCAGAAATTTATGTGGACTGACAGAGAATTTGACCAAAGTGAATATATTCCGCGTGCCCTTGAAAGTCGTGTTGGAATAAATACTGGTAACATGGTTGTTGGTAACATGGGAACTGAAAAAAAATTAAATTACACTATGATGGGAGACAATGTAAACCTTGCCAGTCGTATCGAAGGTGTAAATAAAATGTATCATTCATGGGTGCTTTGTTCTCAGGACACATGGAATGAAGCTAACTCTGGTGAAAATAAGGGAAAACTTCTTGCAAGAAAATTTGACAGGGTACGTGTTGTAGGAAAACAGCAGGCAGTTCAGTTAATAAATATAATTGGTCTTAAAGAAGAACTTCCTCCAGAGTACATAAAAAGTGTAGATGTATTCCATCAGGGACTTGAAAAATACCTATTAAAAGATTTTAAAGCTGCCGGAAAGTTATTTATTGAAGCAAATAAGATTTATCCTTTGGACGAAGCCCCTCTTGTTTTTGCAGCACGTTGTCGCGATTATCTTGAAAAGGGACTTCCAGAAGGATGGAACGGAATTATAAACATGACTTCAAAATAATAAAAAATGTTTTTAAGGGTGTTTGAAATTTACTGGGTTACGTATGCACCAGATTTTTCAAACATCTTGATTGAAGTTACACGTTCTTTCCAGTAATTAGCTTCATCCTTTGTTGTGTAAGGACCAACTCTAACTCTGTAGTAAAGACTTCCTTTTTGTGTCTTGGTAAATACTTCGCATGGAATCTTATTTGCATCAAGTTCAGCCCGGGCTTCGTCAGCATTCTTTTTTGAAGTGTAGGAAGAAACCTGTACCCAGTACTGAACAGGTGCTTTTTGTGTAACAGATGTTTTTGTAGTACTTGTCTTTTTTGTAGTTTGAACAGATTTTTTTGCTGCAGAAGAAGTGCTGTTTTTTGAAGAAGCATTGCTTTTGACTGCAGAATTACTTTTATTTTTTGAAGCAGAAGTATTTGTTTTTGCACTAACTGTATTTTTTTCACTTACAGGTGTATTTTCATTAATTTTTTGAGAACGACTTGCATTTGTTTCTTCAATGGCCTTCTGGGCTGTTGTATTATTTGCACTTACGTTTGAAGAATTTTTGAGAGCATTAAGGTCAATTGTTGTAGTTCCGTTTGCGTCCGTACTTGTGGCACTGTAAATATTTGTTTGCCCGTTTGAAATAACTGTTACGCTGTCTGCTTGTGTTGGAAGTTCTGAACTTTGAGCATTTGTAATTTCTGGAACTTCAATTCCATCTGTTACTGTAAGAGTGTTATCTTCTTTTGGACTTGTAAGACTGTCTGAAGGAGAAGCAAGCCCCTGTGGAAAATCAGAACCTTCTGTCGTAAACCACATTGAACTTGTGTCTGCTGCTTGTTCATTTTGAGGAAGAGGTTTTTCCTGTGTGGCGGCAGATTTTGTTGCAATTATTCCAATGCCAATTATTACTAAAAGAAATACGCCTGAAGCTATTGAAATCCAAAGTGTTCTTTTCTGATCCATAATTTTATCCCCTAGCGGCAGCGGGAAATAAATGCGTCTATTTTTTTTTCAAGACTTTTCCTTGAGCCGACATTCCATACTCTTACAGTATCGGCATTTGAATTTTTATATTTAGCAAAAAGATTTTTTTGTGCCCTAAAACGCTCTAATATCTGCTTGCTTTTCATTAAATCACGCTTTTTTGCCCTAAAAAAACGTATTATTTTGGGACAGTCAACGTAGAGTACATGTTCAACAAAATTAAATGAAGAAATTTTATACAAAAGTGTTGCGTTTATGGCGATGCTGCTTTCTTTGTTTTGTTCAATAAAATTTTTTATCAGACGGTCAACTTCGGGGTAGACAATGTCTTCCTGTTTTTTTATAAGTTCAGGTTTTGAAAAGATAAGTTTTCCTAAGGCACGGCGGTTTATTTTATTTTCCTGGGTAAGCAAGTTAATTTTTAAATCATCAGCTAAAGTGCCAAATGTTTTTAAAATAAGGTCGCGGGAATTTTCTATTGCAGTGTGAACTAAAATATCTGCATCAACTGTAAGAAATCCTTTTTTTTCTAATATTGAAGAAACTAAATTTTTTCCGGCCGCCATTGGACCTGTTACACAGATAATTTTTCTTTTCATCAGTGGAAGAGTCCCCAGTTTTTTCCGTATTCAATACTTACTCTTAATGGTACATTCAGTTTAAATGCATTTTCCATTTTGTCTTTTATAAGGGCGATTGTTTTTTCTATCGTTTCTTTGTCATCTGGACATTCAAAAATAAGTTCGTCGTGTACCTGAAGAAGTAAGCGGGCTTTGCTTTGACTTTGGTCAAGTCCCTCTTGTACATCAATCATTGCTTTTTTTACAATGTCTGCCGCTGTCCCCTGAATTGGAGTGTTTAGTGCAATTCTTTCTGCGGCGGTGGCTTCCATTTTATTTTTGCTGTTAAGTGAAGCAATGTATCTTTTTCTGCCCATTATAGTTTCTACAAAGCCTTTCTCTTTTGCGTCAGAAATTGTTTTTTCACGGAATTTTGCAATGCCACTGTAAGTCTTAAAATATGAATCAATAAATTCTTTTGCCTGTGTGCGACTGATGTTTAAATCTTTTGCAAGTGAAAATGCACCCATTCCATACATGATGCCAAAATTAATTGTTTTTGCAGTACGCCTCATTTCGCTTGTAACTTCATCTGTGCTTACTCCGTATAAAAGAGAAGCTGTTGCTTTGTGAACATCTTTTCCTTCATTAAATGCCTGACCCATATTTTTGTCCGCACTTAAATGAGCAAGTACAACTAATTCAATTTGTGCATAGTCTGCCGAAATAAGAACAGTTCCTTCTGCTGAAGTAAATGCACTTCGTATTCTTCTGCCACCTTCATCTCTTACAGGAATATTCTGCAAGTTAGGATCCCGGCTTGAAAGTCTTCCCGTTGCAGTTCCAGTTTGAATAAAACTTGTGTGTATTCTGCTTTGACTGTCTGCTAAAAGCGGGAGTGCTTCAACATATGTTGAAAGGAGTTTTGCATAAGAACGGTATTCAAGAATTAATTTTGGAACATTTACAAAGAGTCTTTAATAAAACTTTATTGAAAC
>CAZALL010000166.1:0-4074 GCA_964485955.1 uncultured Treponema sp.
ATGATGTTGAAGAATAGGCGATTTTAGAAATCGAAAAAGACTCCGTCTGTGCGTTGTGTGCGGGCGGAGTTTTTTTATGTTTACTCAAAAAGTTCTATTGGTTTTAATCCTAGTGCACAACAGATTTTGTCTAATAAAATAAAAGAAGGACAAGATTTTCCATTTTCAATTCTGTTTAAATATTCCGTTGAAATTGAAAGACGTTCAGCTAAATCTTTTTGAGAAAGATTTTTTGTATTTCGCTTAACCCGTAAATTTAAAATATATTGTATTTTAATTGATAAGTTTTATACCATGGGAGAAAAAGTAAACTATGTTTGATATTTTATTATTTTTTTGTAGGAGATTTAATATTAAAATTATTCCACCTGGATATTCTGAAGGGTATAAGTTAGTATATTTATTTGATATAGTTGAGTTTGTAAAGATGTTTTTGCTTGTTTGTGCCATCTGTTTTTTTAGTGCACTTTATCCTGCAGGACTTGTATTAAAGAAAACAGCATCTGTTTTGATGAAAAGATAAATTTTTAACATGGAGAATTTTTATGAATATTATTAAGAAAAAGATTATATTTATTGCTTTTGCATTATTTAATTTTCGCCTGTCTGCTGATGTATATGATGATTTTATTTTTATAAATGAAAATTACTGTTCGTCTTATGATTCTTTTTTTTCTAAGCAGCGTCTTGAAGTTTATAGCAAGGATGAAAAAATATCAGAACTTCCTTCATATAGTATTTATTCAAAGAGTTCACAATTTACTTCAATTGTAAAAAAAGAAAAAATAACAAATTTCTTAAGCACACCAAGAGGTTATTGGATAAGCAATCAAAATTTAAAAAATCCACTTAAAGTTTCAGGTTCTTACAAAATTGAAGAAATTACAATTCAGGATATTTTAAAATTTAACTTTGATACAGATTTTTCTGTTGTAGAAAAAAAAGAAAATGTAGTTTTACTTGAAAGAAAAAATAAAAAAGTTTCTTATGCATATGCCTTGCTTACAAAAGAAAATGATGATTTTATTTTAATTTTACAGGATTCTAATAAAAATAATGTAAAGAAAATTATTTATTCACCAGGTAATATTGGGGACTTAAAACTTTTTACAAAAATTTATATTTATAATCTTGCACTGGATTCTACAGAATATAGATGTTATGTAACACTTTCTGTTAAACCTGTAAAAGCAGCAGCTTCTCTTTTTATTCCGGAAAATATGCAGATTTTAGCAAAAATGGTGAAGTATGAATATGAAAGATAAAAAATATTTTTGTTCAGTTGCATTAATTTTTTTATGTCTATTTAAAATTTATTCACAGGTTGGATTTTCATTTGATACTTCAGTTTTTATTCCAGAAGAAAATGAATATTATTCTTCATATTCTTATGATAAGAGAAGCAGTGTTTTTTTTAGATCTGATGGTGTTATAAATAATATGAGTTTGTGTCTTGTTCCAGAGATTTATTATGATTATTCAACAGATCCTAAATTAATTTTTCAATATTTTGATTTATCTGTTTTTACGGATAATTTTTCTATAGGATTGAGAAAAAATAAATTTAATTCAAATGTAGGAAATATTTATGCAACGCAAATCCCCTATAATGTTATTGAAAAAAATGTTTCTTACTGGAATATAGATTTTACTCTTCCTGCCGGATTTTTTAAATTTACTTTACAGGAAATTTTAGATTCACAAAATTTAGATTTATATAAAGCTCCTGAGTGGGAAAATACTGTTTTAAAAATTAAGTTTGATACCAGAAAAATTGAATTTTCTTTAATAAATAATTTTTTTTATAACTGGAACAAAAATACTTTTATTTACAAGGGGCAGTTTTTTGCAAATTATATTTTTAATGAAAATATAAATTTTTATTTTGATGCTTCTTCATCTTTTGTCGGAGAAAATAAGTATACGATTTTGTCGGGTGTAAATTTTTGTTTTTTAACAGGAGATTTTATTCCTTCACTTGCTTTGGAATATGCTAATGTCGAAGAAGAAAATATTGCAGGGGTTTTTGTAAATTTTAATTATGCTGACTGCATAAATTTTTATAGTGGACTTAAGAAAAATTTCAATATAAAGAATCATTTGGGATTTTTTTCGGAAGTAAAGTTTGCTTTTGAAGGTTTTGCTTTTAATGTGCTTTTTAATTGGTACGATATTAATTCAGTAAAAAAATATATATCTTTAGGGGTAAGTTTAAATGAAAAATAATTTAATAAAAAAAAGTTATAGTTTTTGTATTGTCTGGAATTTTCTTTTTAACATCTTTGTCAGCTCAGGAATCATTGGAGAAAGAAGAACTAAAATTTTCATGCGGAAAATTTAAATTTTCTTATTTGAACTTTCCTATGGGAGTGGAAGCTGGAATTTTTGGTGTCAAAAATGATTTTCTTCTTTTTTTAGTACTGGTGTAAATTACGATATAAAAGATTCTTTTGGAGTTAATTATTTTAATGCTTTTGAAATTTACAGTGAAGAAAAATTTTTTGATATAAATAAAAAATTGGATTCATTTACAAAACGTATAAACTTTAATTCTAAAACTTCTTCGTATTCTAATATTTTTATGGTGGAAAATGAAAACCGTTTTTATTGCATGCGCTTTTCTAATAGGGCATCAAATTTTTTTATTTCTACATTTGAAAATATTGGTGCGGGTTTTGCTGAAGATAAAGTAGATTTTTTGTGGTCAGCAGGATTAGGAGCAGGGTATAATCTTTTTACCGTTGTGCCATTTACAATGCAGTTTGGTATAGATCATACCCTTCCTCCAGTTTTAAGTTTGTTTATTGTTTCTCCACTTTAAGATTTAGTGAATTCTAACTGCCTCTTTTAGCATTTTTTCCATGGAAATCATGCATTCTGTAAGGTCAAATTGTTTTGACATCGCCTTATATTTTTCTACATATTGGGCTTTTATTTTAGGGTTTGCATACCAGAAGTCAATTTTTCTTGCAAGAGAGTTAGGATTGTTTTCTGTAAAAAGTGAACGATCGTCAATTGCGAAAAATTTTGTTGCACTTCTTTTTGCGTTTGCAATTATTGGAACAAGACCACAACAAATTGCTTCTATGCATGAAATAGCTTCAATTTCTATAAATGCACAATGAACATAGAGATCTGCCTGGTTGAGCATTTCCACAAGGTCTTCGCGTGAATAAAAATTAAATTCCGCATTAACGTTAAGTTCTTTTGCAAGTGACTGATATTTTTCTAAGAAAGGTCCTTCTCCTGCAAACTTAATTACAATATTATCTTTGTGTTTGGAAGCGGCTACAGCTTTAATTAAAATATCCTGAGCTTTTTCACGGCTTAGTCTTCCTGTTGAAGCAATTACAAATTTATCATGCTTTTGATAAGTATGTTTATTTTTATAAATTTCATTTACACCATTTGAAATAACAAAGGCGTTTGTTCTCCGTTTGCATGCTTTTTCAAATGTTTTTTTTATAAATACAGTAGGGTAGTGAACACAGTCGCAGTATTTATAGACATTTGCATAGAAATCCTTGTAAATAAGTTTGCTTACAAGAAGATTATTTTGAAGTCCAAGGTGTGCAGATACATTTTCTGCTTGACAGTGAAAACTTGCTGTAAGAGGTTTATTTTCTTCAACTGCAATTTTTACAGCTGCACGGCCTATGTTTAGTGGCACCTGGATGTGTACAACATCAGCCCATTTAATTGCAGGTAAAAGAACTTCGTGATCAGCCTTTGCAAGTGAAACTCCGTTTTTATCAATTATTTCGTTTGCAAAACTTCCTAAATTTAGTGTAGGCAGCAGACATTGATTTTCTTCTGGTATACCGGATTTTTCAAAACGGTTTGCAACAACTTTTACATTGTGACCGCAGGAAATTAAATATTTAAATAAATTAAGAGTTGCAACAATTGTACCGTTGTTTGGTTCTCCCATTACATCGCAGCAGATTGTAACATTCATTTAAGTACCTCGCATATTAATTAAATTTAAAAGCATTTTAATTATAGGTTATAAAATCATTTATGACTATTATACAAAATGTTTTTTAGATATAATTATCTTATGTCAAAGCAGAT
>CAZALL010000167.1:0-1312 GCA_964485955.1 uncultured Treponema sp.
ATTCCGCTCATATTGTTTGAACTGTCTGTTATTTTAAGTCCTATTACTGCATTTTTATTTGCAGCTTCTGCAAGGGCTTCTTCAAGAAGTTTCTGTTGATCACGGGCAATTTCTGTTCTTTCTGCAAGTGCTTCTGACTGTTTTTGATCAGCTTTGCTCTGCTGTTTTTGTGCTTCATCTCGTGCATCCTGAGCTTTTTCTTTTTGCTGGTCAGCTGCATTTTGTGCGTCCTGGGCAGCCTGTTTTTTCTGCTGATTATTTGGATCTGCATTAGATTCTGCTTTTGCCTGGTCTGCTTTTTTCTGAGCGTCTTCTGCCTTTTTTTCTTCTTTAGCGGCGGTCTTTGAAGCTTCCTGAGCCTTTTCTGTTGCTTCTTCAGCTTCGCGTTCTTTTATGTCAACCATATTTTTGCGTTCATCAACACCCTTGTCATCTTCTTCCTGCATTGAATTTATGACATCTTTGTCACTGATTACAGATGTGTCAATTGTTGAAAGTCCGCCCTGCAAGTCACTTAAAGGAATTACAATCTGGCTTTTTCCAGCCCAGTCAGACCACTTTGTGCTTAATCCGCATTTTGCACCAGTAAGATTTTTTGTAACAATTTCCTTATATTTTGCGTTGAATACGTCCAGTTTTCCTCTGTAAACTGCATTATAGACTGTGATAAAAGTTGCAAGGGTAGAAGCATCACTTGAAGAATAATCGTATGCTGAAACTAAATAGGCTGAAATAATTGCACGAAGGTTTTTTATATGGTCAACTGTAGCATTTTCGCCAATTATAAAAATGTCTGCATCAAGTTTTTCTTTTGTAGAGGAATCTACACAGTGTATTACATAGTATTTTCCTGAACCAATTGTAGCGGCTGTGTTTATGTTTTTTGCAACTGTATTACCAAGTCCACTACCAATGGCTCTGATTGATGCCATACTGTCTATTTTTGAGTGAGGACCGTTGTAGTTCTGGAATTGAATTACATCATCTCCGCCAACGCTCTGAACTTCTGGTTTGTTTACACCAATTGCAAATACCCATGAAGAACAAAAGGTAAAAAGAGCAAGAAGTGTAATATTTTTTAATGAATTTTTCATGGTTCCTCCAAGAACATTATATTGGTAAATTATACAACTAAATTCTGTAAAAAGCACTAAAAATCTACATTGAAAGCTTATTTATTTTGCCTAAAGTATTGCGGGCATATTCTCTTGTACTGGCATCATACTGGGGATAGAGAAGGCTTGAAAGAATTTCTTTTCCGTAACTGAAAAAGGCAGGTTTTCCCATGCAGGCACAAATTGCATATGTTGTA
>CAZALL010000167.1:1322-4045 GCA_964485955.1 uncultured Treponema sp.
ACATACATATTGAAGTAGTTTTGTGTCTTTAGGATTTGCCCTGTTTTTTATAATGAAGTCTAATGATGAAAGAATTTTCTTTTCTGGGTCATAAGAACATTTTTGTGTAATTTTTACGATAAATGGCAAAAGACTTGAATCTGTTACTTCCCTTAAAAGATTGGAAATGTAATTGTAATAAACAAGGCTGTTGCTTTCTGCTGCAAGAGAAATTATTTCTTCGGTATAATTTAAATTAGCTTCAAAAAAACTAAGTTCACGGCCTTTAGAAATTATTCCATTGCCTAAGGTGTTTGTGATAGCCTGCATTTCTGTGTCAAGACAGTTTAGATAGTATTCTTCTTTTTCTGCAATATTTCCGTTTTTAAAAAGAGTGTGCATTTCATTAAGTTCTTCGCGGCTTATCAGTTGACCTGTAAGTTCACTGCTGGCACTCTGATAAAAATAGTAGTCTGAATAAGCTGTACTTTTTTTATTCTGGTAAATATTTTTTTTGCTTCCGACTGCTTGCTTCATTCTGTATGACTGAATTACCCAGTTTGACTGGCATAAGCTTAAATAGCCTGTATCTGTTGCAAAAAGATAGTCATAGTTATTCTTTGAAGGAAAATATGCAGACCATAAAAGAGAGCCACTGTCTGAATAAAGACATGCATTTTTTGAATCTGCAAGTAAAATTCCTAAAGTAGTGTCAAAAGCATAGTGCAGTGTACCTGTATTTATTGATGCTGTATCAAAACTTTTTACAAGTTGTCCGTCAGCTGTTTTTACAAGAGATATTTTTGCTGGTGAACCTGAAATTAAAAGAGCATTACCCTGATTAAAATACATTGAAGAAACATAAGTTGGTTTTGAAATTTCTGGAGTATCAGGATTAAGTCTCCATTTTGAAAGAGCTTTTTTGTCCTGTACAGAACAAAGCCCTGCGCTCCCGTCTTCAAATGCTACAAGAACTCCGTCTGAACACGACATACATTGACTGACTTTACCGTCAAATGTAAGTTTTTCAAGTTTTTTTCCAAAAGGTGAAAGTCTGATTGCTGTTGTGCAGTTATTTTCAAGTGCGTTTGTAAAAACAAGCAGTGAACCGTCATTAAGTTCCTTTACTTCAAGTTCTTTATTTATGGAAGAAAGTTCCTGTGTCCATTTTACTGTTCCTGCAGTATCAATACAGGCGATGCTGTTATTTCCATATACAAAAACTCTTCCGTCTCTTCCTGGAATGGGAGTGTGAGTTATATTAAAATCTACTTGAGAATACCACACTGTTTTCCAGAGAGGGTTTAACAGAGAAAGAGTTTTTGCTTTTGTAACAAGGTAGAGCATGTCGCTGAAAGTTGATGTCATGTAAGGTTTTACACCAGCGCCCATACTTGATTGTCGTAAAATTTTTCCGTCCTGGCTAAAGGCTGTTAAAACGTTTCCTTCAGACATTACTACAAATCCATAGCCTAACTTAACTGGTTCACAGAGAACTTTTCCTGTTAAAACAACTACCCAGTTTGGTATGGTGCTTTCAATGTTTATACTAGTTGAACTTTTTATGTTTCCTGTTTGAACCATATCTGATTCTGCAAAAAGGGGTAGTAAGAGAAAATTTATTGTGATGTATAAAAATATAGACTTTTTGATTTTATGCATTTTATTCCTCTGATTTAATATTAGTTATTTTTCAAAGACACAAAGGCTTTCTATATGTCCTGTCTGTGGATAGAAGTCTAGAAGGGCAATTTTTTTTATTTTGTATCCGGCACGAAGAAGAAATTTTGCATCACGGGCATGGGTTGCAATGTCACAGCTTACAGAATGAATTGTTTTTATTCCGCTTTGACACAGCCATTGACAGACTGCTTTTTCCATTCCAAGTCTTGGTGGATCAATTACAACTGCATCAAAGGGACCGTTTCTTTTTATGCATGAAGTTGCATGTTCTAAAACCCATTTTTCACCGCTTACTCCAAAACTTTCGTGTTTTTTGCCAGAAAGATTTTGTTCTGCGTAAACTAAGGCATCTCTGTTATGTTCTACAAGCGTTACGTTTTCAAAAAGATCTGCAAGAAATACAGAAAAAGTTCCAGCCCCAGCATACATGTCGAGTACATTTTTACCGCCAAGTCCTTCAGTTACGGCAGAAATTGTTTTTTCAAGTACTTCCAGATTTGACTGAAAGAATCCCTGGACATCAAATGTAATTTTTTTTCCAAGCAATTCAATTGTGCAGTTGTTATGTGGATTTTGTACAGTTCCTGCAAAACGCTGTTTTATTTTTCTTTTTCCTTTGATTTTTGCTTTTCCCTGTTCCTTTCCTGTTACAAGTCTTTGAGTTTCAATAGCTGCAATTACTTTTTGACCTGAAGGTTCAACTATTTTTTCTGAGCCAAATATGTGTACACGCCCTGTAGGTCTTTTTTCCTGGGGAGTTTTATTTAGCCATTCATTTATTTCTTTAACTGCAACAGGGCAGTTGTTAACGCTTAAAATATTATTTGACATCCTCTGCATCAAGCCGCCGTTATGAAACTGAAAACGTGAGCGGTATCCAAGACTATTTCCTGCAATTATTTCAACATCTGTAAGTTCTATGTTTTCGCGTTTAAAAGCATCTTTAAGTATATTTACACGAAGTTTTTGCTGAAAATTATAATCAATGTGCTGCATGTTACAGCCACCGCATTTTGTGTAAAGAGGGCAGATAGGATTTATTCTGTGAGGAGAAGCTTTTA
>CAZALL010000168.1:0-4039 GCA_964485955.1 uncultured Treponema sp.
CGGTAAAAGCAAAAAAGAAGCAGAACAGAATGCAGCAAAGGCTGCCTGTACAGCCCTCGCCATAATTTAGAAAGCGTCTTATTTTTTTGATGGTTTACTGTGAATGTAAGAAAATTTATTTGCACCCAGTCGTGTAAATCTAAATCCTGTATTCATGTGATATTGCCAGGAAAAATCAAAAGGCTGAATCTTGTAATTGGTTCCGAGATTAGGATAATCTAGAGAAGCAAAACCGTTAACTATAATTGACCAGTTTTTTGCAAGTGGCAGTTCCAGACCTAGAAGTATGGCAGGTCCTACGTAGTGCATGTGATATTCATCTGTAAGATTATACATATAATGAAGACCACCTGACATTTTTATGTTTACGTATTTCCACATATCCATATTTATTAAAAGACCGTAGTAAAGATCAATAGCATAAAGCAAAAATTGCTTTGATTCCTGCTTCATTCCGTTGAATGTATGATAAACTGGATAGTAAAGGGAAAGAGAGAGAATACTGTCCATTGGCTTCATGTTTACAGTCTGCATCTGACCAAAAATACCCAGCATATAATCTTCACGTACAAAATTGCTTCTGTCTTCAAGTTTTTCAACTCTGTTTACCATGGCAAAAGAAAGTCCTTCATTGAACATTACATATGGTTTGTCTGTAATTTCAGGAAAGCCTGTTTTTTCATTTAAAGGTTCATCAGTTTGAGTCTCTTGAGTAAATGCTAAGGCAGAAGAAAGTAAAAAGATTGTAATTGCAAGAATTAATTTATTCTTCATTTTTGCTTCCTTATTTTGCTGTGTGGTAGAGTGTTAGTTTTACTTCTTCATCGTTTGAAGTTTTCCAGACAATATAGAGTATAGACCCCCTTAAGTCCCATTCGCTTACGAGATTGTAAGAAGGATTTTCTATTTCAAAAATAAGTACATTGTCTAATGTTCCAAAAGTTCCCTGATAGGAATCTACTCCTGAAGTAGTTTTTATTTTTGCACTAAAAGTTCCATCGCTTTGAAAACGAATGTTACTTCCGCCGTTATCAGTCCAAGTTCCGTAAAGCGGGGAGGGTGTATAACATGCACTTAATGTAAGTACAAGAGTTATTGTCATAAAAAAAAGTGAAAATTTTTTAGTAATCTGTTTATTCATATTTATTCCTTATAAAATTATTTTCCGTAATTATAGCCGGTATCTTCTTCACCAATTTCCCAACTGACATTTCCTTCAGGAAGAATAATGTTTCCGTCTAAATCAAATGTTGTAACAACGTAATATCCGCGTCCTGCAGCACCACTTACAATTTCTAAGTTATCGTAAACGGCTTTTCCAGGGTACATACCTGTACAACTAACTGAATTACTCATGTTTCCGTTTGCACTCATGTTACAACTTGTATCAGTACTTCCATTTAAAATCATAAATTCAACACATCTTGATTTTTCTTCATCAGAAAGAAGAGAATATGCATCGGATTTAGAATGACCGTTAACAGAACCAATGTAAAGTTTTCCACCGTCCCCGCAGTAGAAATCAGAGTAGTCTGTATAAGGCATCTTTATTTCGGCACCAAGACCTTTAATGCTTGACTTATAGGTAAGGCTTCCTCTAATGTCACCTTTTATTGTTTCAGTTCCTAATTTGTCAGTATCACTAGATTTATGCATAAGAGTAAGTTTTGACTGTGAATGCATGATAGATTTATTGTATTCACGGAACCACTGGTCTCTTGTAATGGCTCCATAACCGCGACAGTTAAAGGCAGTGTCACTGGCAGGGTCATTACTATGGCTTCCCTCATAATTTAGGTTAAGGGAAATAACTTTGTAGTAATAGAAAACTTCAGGCTTTGCACTTGCATTTGTATCAATACAATATGTAGTTGTTACAGTATCAACTTTTTTAAATCCAGAATCTGGACTTGTTGAGCGGTATACTCTGTAGGCAGTTGGACTTTCATTTTCTGGAGGATCCCATGTAATTTCTACAGGGTAAACATTATTTTCATTTGGTGTATAAGAGGTAAGATTTTTATTTTTACTTGCCTTTACATTTAGAGGAGCTGCAGGGTGAGGGGCAGCTGCAGTACTCAAAGTACTTTCTGTATTTTGTGAATTAAGAGTACTTATCTTGTAGTAATTGCATTTTGCAACTTCAGTACAAATATAGCCGTCACTGTTATAAATTGATTCAACGTTTTGTTTTAAAAGTGAGAAAGTTGTTGTAAGTGAAGATGACTGATATACATTATAGTAATATTCTTTTCCTGCTTCCATTAAATCATAACCTAAGGCAGGTTTCCATTTTAAGAGAACATTACCTTCTGTAACTCCTTCTTCTTCAACTTTTAAAACTGTTGGCGGACTAAGTAAAAATCCGTAGGCAGGAGAAGTACTTGCAGGACCTGAATCAGAGAAACCGCTTTTAAGAATTTTTTCTTCATTGTCAGGATCTTCTTCATCACTAGTAACAGTCATTACATAGTAATAATAGTAAACTCCTGTTTTTAGCCCTGAAGAATCTTTATATGATGTTGCTTTGTAATTTGCTTTTATAAGGTTTGTAGTTGAATCTTCAGAACTGCTTCTGTAAAGATTGTAAGTTACAGTTCTTGAGCTTTCTGCAGAAACAGCATCCCATTTAATCTCAAGATATTTTGTATTTGTTCCAAGTCCGTCTACAACCTGTACATTTGATGGAGCAGCAGGAGCACCTTGTTTTAAACTGTAGCCCATTGCAAAAGCAGATTTTGTACTTGCCATTCCATAAGAATTTACAGCTTCAACAGTATAATAAAATTCTACTCCCTGCTCAGAGTCAGAAATATCATTGTCCGTGTATTTTGTTTTACTTCCGTCTACGCTTTTTATGAGAGTGAGAACTTTTGTATCTTTGCCTCTGTAAATATTGTATTTGAGAACATCTTCTGCACTATCCCAGTAAATGTTTATTTCTGAAGTAGATTTTCCTTTATCGGCAGAAACATTTAAAGGCATTTTATAAAGATAGCCGTATTCTTTGATTGGAGTATAGTCACTGGATTCGTAAGCTTTTCCAATATTATTTGCCTTTACCCTGTAATAATAAATGTAAGAATATTCTTTAGCTGTATATTCTGCTTCTTCCAAAATTTTATCTTCATATTTTGAATCATAAACGTATTCAGAAAGAAGTTCAAAATTTTCTTCATCAGGAATTTCATATATTCCGTTTTCATTCTGGGCAACGCAGGCTCTTTCTATTGAATAAAAAGTAGCTTCTTCAACTTCCTGCCAGCTTATTTTTATTTTGTCTGAATAAACACCCTGGCTTATAAGAATCTGCTGAGGGCATTTAAGTTTTATTTTTTCTGAATCATATGAAAAAAGATTTGCAAGATCTGTGCTTGTAGAATTGTTGTCCATGTCAACTTTGCTTTGAAACCACGAAGCACAGGATGTAAATACAAGACAAAGTGCTAAAAGAATAATTTTATTTAGAATATGTATATTTCGTTTCATAGTACTTCCCCCTTATTCAGCAGGCCACCAGCCGTAAGTTGTGGATTTTATCCAGCAGTGGTCATCTGAAATTTGAATTGGGAACCACTTTCGGCGAACTTCTTTATCAGTAGTATCAACCATTGTTGTTCCGTCTTTTATAATTTTAAGCGTGCTTGAATCTGTACAGGTAACTGTCAACGTACCAGAATAAGTGTCCATACCTGATAATTCTGAAACAACGTTGTTTACTGTAACTGTAAATCCTTCAGTTCTGAATTTATTAAGGTACGAATCAGCAAGTCCATCAGTTCTTGTTGAAACATCAGTCATTGAAATGCAGAAAAGTGTTTCTGTATCTCCAGTAGGAAGTAATTGTTCTGGAGCATATTTATTCATAGAAACATCTGCCTTGTATTTTCCAACTTCAGCATTCCACACCAATGCGGAAATAAGACTTCTACTACCAAAAGTTGCAGTTCCACCGTTTGCAGTTGTTAAATTATTGCCAGCGGTATAAGACAATTTTGATTCAACATTCGATAAATCATCTTTTCCGCCGCCATTTTTA
>CAZALL010000169.1:0-4011 GCA_964485955.1 uncultured Treponema sp.
CAAAAACTCACACACTAACTCCAACAGCTTCCTTGATGGAATCAGTTAAAGTTTTTCTTCCAGGCAAGTGACCGTTTAATCCGGGTACTTCTACAATAAGAGGAGCCTTTCCTTTCATCTGCCAGTCCATTACTTCATCCTGGATCATGTCAGATACGGCTTCACTTAAAATAAGAACCTTAGGTCTTTCCTGAGAAGTTGGTGCATCTATTGAAGCGCTTTGACCGGTCATCTTATTAAAAGCTTCAAGAGCATCCTGTCTTGTAAAAGCAGCAAGCCCCTTTACGCCAACAAGTGCAAAACCGGTTACAATTTCGCTTTCTCCAATTACAAAATATTCCAAGCTATTTTCCCTTAAGTCTTAGAACATTATGATCATAAAGGCAATAATAAAGCCCCACAAACAAATACCTTCTGCAAGACCTACAAATGGAAGAGCTTTACCAGATACTTCTGGATTTTCACTTAAAGCACCCATGGCAGCAGCACCAATTTTTCCTACAGCCATAGCACCAGCTATACAGCCAAAAGCTACTGCAATTGCGGCAGCAAGATATTTTACAGATTTAGAATTGTCCTGTGTCTGAACAACCTGTGTCTGTTCCTGAGAATCTGAAGCACTCAATGTTTCCTGAGAAAATACTGCTGTAGTTCCGGCAAGCATCATCATAATAACTGTTACTAAAAATAATTTTTTGTTCATAAATTAACCTCTTATTAATTGATTTATTTTTACTGTCCACGACAGATTATCACTAATTTTCAAGCGGCTTGTAAGAAAAACCAAAAGGACAAAACTCTCTTCCTGTTTCATTAAAGAATTTGCTAAATAATTCATAATACTGAAGACGTATTACCTGAATTGCAACAATCATTCCTTCAAGAACAATTATCAATGCATTAAAAGCAATTGCAATTATTACTCCTGCAACAGGGCTGTTAAACATCGATGACATGCTGGCTGTAATATAACTTAATACCGCATGAGAAAGAGCAAAAGCACCAACACGAAGGAAGCTTATTGAATTTGAAAGATAAGAAATAATTGTTTCCAGAAGTTCAACAATACCTTCGATTACCGCTGCAAAAAGTCCGTTTTCAAGCACAGGCTTTTTACCGTCAACCATTCTTGAAAATGGTTCACCAAAAGCAGTACAGAAAAGTGAAAGGGCAATTATAAGATAATCCCAGATATGAGCTGCCTTATGGAATAAAATTACCTTTACACCAAAGAAAACTACATACCAGAAAAAGATTGCACCAGAAATACCTGTCTTTCCAAAAATTGCCTTGCCTTTTTTACCAAGCGAAAACTGATTTACAATATTGATAATAATTCCGACTGTATTAATTACAAATCCAACCGCACATGTAAAGCCAAAGAACATAAACATTACATTTACAGAAGAAGGATCACTTGCAGAAGGCATCAAATGCAAAATCTGATCACGTGGCTCTCCAAACAAAGAAGTTACCCAGCGTGAAAAAGGAATCAATACTTCTTCATTTGCAAAAACTTCACCGGTTAAAAGTCCCATTATCATGCTTGAAATACCAATGCACATAAAAACAGGAGCAAATTTATTCCAACCACCAACCTTAATTACTTTAGTTGCCATTAAAATACCGACAAGCAAAAATACAAATCCCTGTCCTACATCGCCAAACATCAGACCAAAAAGAACAGTAAAAAATATTGCAACAAATGGAGTTGGATCTACAGTTCCGTACAATGGAGAACCATAACTAAAAATAATTCTCTCAAAAGACTTAACTAATTTTCCATGTTTTAACTGAACAGGAACTTTTTCCTCTCCCTTTACTACAGAAGGAACTTCACTTGGAAGATATTCTCTTGCGGCAGTTCTATTCTGAGTAATCTTTTCAATTTCCTTAAACAAGTCATGAATTTTATAAGCCGGAAGCCAGCCTGCGATTCTGTAAACCAACTGAGTAGACTCAAGTTTATTTTCAACTTCAGTTACCTGACTGCCAACAGAATAAACTTCAAGCAGATGATTTAATATTTTTGCATGAGTCTGAGCATAATTTTTTCTTTCTGCCTGAACGTCATCCAAAGCTTTTTTTGAATTTTCAAAATCCGTTTTTAAAGACTCAAGAACTTCATCAGGAATTCCCTTAAAATCTTTTGGAATTTCAAGTTCAGTAAAACCATATTTTTTTAATTCTGAATCTAAAGCAAAACGTGCTTTTTTAGAACAGGCTGCTAAAATACGCGACTTATCTTCTCCAAGCGGAATTATTATAGCCCTGCTTCCTAAACAGAATTTTAAATCATCATAAAGTTCAGGATCTATTTTTCCAACACGCATTGTTAAGAAAGAAAGATTTTCAAGTTCAGAATAAGAAGCCTTTAAATTTGCAAATGCCTTTGCCTCGTTATATGCTTCTTCAATTTTTTTTGCACTAGCACTAAGATCAACTTCTTTTTTATGAAGCTCCTCTACCTGGGCAATCATTTTTACAGCCTGCTGGGCATCTTCTTCATCTGGAAAAGAAGGATTTTCTGAAAGTCCTTTAAGTTCCGGCAAATCAAGTGAAGAACGCACTTTTTCAAGAGATGCAAAAACCTGAGCTTCTTGATTTTTTTCTTTACTAGAAGCAGATTTTAAATCATCCTGAAACTCAAAGTCACCTGTACTTCCCAAAAGCAAAAGAACTTTCTTAATGTCCTGCTTTAAAACCATCAATTCAATAAGACGCATTGGTGTTGTCTTAGCCATTCTTTGCCTCCAGTCCAGCCCTCACGAGAGCATTATCCATATTTGCATCAAGTCGTAAAGCCTCGCTGGCCATTCGAATCATATCAACTTCGTTTTCTTTAAGCATAAAATAACAGAACAAAGGTGTAAATGTATCCGGAAACTGATGAAAAAGATGTTCTGCCTTCTTTACATTTATTTTTTTTACACTAAGAGCAAAATATTTAGGATCCAAATTCCACACAGTACCTTCTTCATTAGGATTAAGATATTTTCTGTACTTCCACTTTGACCATGGTTGGTAAGTATCTGTTTCCCAGTTAAGAATTTTTACTGCCTCTCCCCCAATAGGATCCTGTATAGAATTTTCTTTTTCTACAAATGAAAGATTTTTTATAATTTCATCTGCACTCATTTTATAATAAACCTTAAGGCGTAAAGCCCAGATTATATTTTCAAGAGAATATCTTTCACGTACAATTTTTTTAATTTCAGTTCCAGCTTCACCATGAAGTTTATTTACAGCCTTCCAAATTTTTTTAATATGCTGAAGATCAAGTAAAAAATCATTATCTTTAAGCTGGTCAACTTCAGGCACTTTGTTATACCATGAAAACTCTGTTCCTTCAGTAATAGCCTTTAGTGAAGGCCATTTGTCATAATGAAGATGAGAATATTGTTTTATGTCAGTACAAGAAGGTATCTCTTTTTCATTAAAACAAAGTGCAGCCGCTATTTCCTTTAAATTTGAATATTCATAAAGTTCAAGAATATCAATTAAAAGAGGATCTGGCTTTTCGTAATTACTCAAGAGTTTTATGTAATCACAAACAAATGCATTTTGTGCCTGAGATTCAATTTCTTTTGCAAGAAGTTTTTCCGGAATGGAAGGAACTTCTGTTTTAAAAACAAGATTCCACAATTCATGCAAGGAATTTGTTTTAAACAAAGCAGGTGCTCTCGAACCTGTAAATGAGCGGGCAAGCATTCCACTGGCTTTTGCATAAACAAACGCATCTGCTGCAGACTTATCCATTGCCATTTGTCTACCTCGCAAACAGTTCTTTTTCTAAAAGCAGATTGAATGCATTTTTATCCCTGGCAGAAGATTCCAGCTGTGATTTAAACTGAGAAATCTTTTCACCATAAACTGAGGCAATTTTTTCTTTTGAAGATTTTTCGTCAGCCTCAAGCTGAGCCAACATAGAAGAATTTTTTGCAAGGAATTCCCTATCGCACTTCATTCTTGCTTCAGCAACCTTTTCATCCGCTTGCCTTTGAGCATTCA
>CAZALL010000170.1:0-4004 GCA_964485955.1 uncultured Treponema sp.
ATGAGATTGTAAAAAATCTTAGTGAACTTGAAAACGCTGCAGAAAAAAATGAAACTGATGAAGTTTTAAAAATCGCTTTACAAATCGAAAAACTTCTTAACAAACGAAATCTTGAAATTAAAAGTTTAAGATAAATAAAAAAAGCGGAGATTTAAAATCATACTTTAAACCTCCGCAAAATTTAATATAAGGGCATCTAAAAATTGCAATTTTTAGAGGTTTCCATAACAAAATACTTTCTTAACTGACCTTAACAAGTACTTTTTTATTCATTATACTAACCTTCATGAATTTTATTGAACAGGAAATGCCAAAGGCTGGAGACACAGTTGCAGTAGGTCTTTCAGGTGGTGTTGATTCAACCCTTACAGCTATGCTCTTAAAAGAAAAAGGATGCCATGTAATCGGTGTTACTATGTCTGTCTGGGACGGAAGACTTCCAGAAAACGTTGACTTGTCTACACTACCCGCTTCATGTTACGGACCTTCAGCATTAAAAAATATTGAAGACACTAAAAAATTCTGTGCAGAACAAAATATTGAGTATCATGTAATTGACGTAAAAGATTTATTTAGGCAAAAAATACTCAATTATTTTACTTCAGAATACAGAAACGGTCGCACTCCAAATCCATGCATTCAATGTAACTGCAAAATAAAATTTGGTGCTCTCATCGAAGGCATTGAACGCTTAGGAATTAACTTTGACTACTTTTGTACAGGTCACTATGCCCGCATTGTAAAACCAGAAGAAGGTCTTTGGAAGAGCAATCAAAAACCCTGTATGATTCAAACTGCAAGCGATGCTTCAAAAGATCAAACTTATTTTCTTTACAGAATACCTTCACAAACTTTAGAAAAAGTACGCTTCCCGTTAGCAGGAATAAAAAAATCTGATGTCTTTAAAATGGCAAAAGAACGTAATCTTGCCGCTGCAGACAAAGCCGAAAGCCAGGACTTTGCCCCGGAACAATTTCGCGACATGTTTTTTTCTGACAAGCCTTCTGTTCCAGGAAAAATAATTGACTTAGACGGAAAAGAACTTGGATACCATAACGGAATTGAACATTACACAGTTGGTCAAAGACGTGGACTTGGAATTGCCTTAAGTTATCCAGTTTATGTTCATTCAATTGACGCCAGCACAAATACTGTAATTCTTGCAAAAAATGAAGATTTAAACTGTGATGGACTTTACGCAGATGATTTTGTCTGGCCTGCAAATATTGTTCCGCCAGAAGAATTTGAAGCTTTTGTAAAAATCCGACTTGCTTCTAAACCTGTTAAAGCTAAAATTATTAAAGATAATTTGCAATATAAAGTTATTTTTGAAAATCCACAGCGTGCAGTTGCCCCAGGTCAATCTCTTGTAATCTACACAGAAAGTGGAGTTATTCTTGGTGGCGGAATTATTAAAAAAGCTATTCAAAGTCCAAGAAATATTGAACAATAAATTGCATTTTTGCTTTTCCTACACTGTATTGTGCCTGCATAAGTCGTTAATTATGCAGTGCTCACAGTCAGTTTTTTTTGCACGACAGACATATCTTCCGTGTAAAAGAAGATAATGATGTGCATTAAGCATATACTTGTCCGGAATTCTTTTACATAAACTTTCTTCAACTTCTAAAGGAGTTTTTCCCTGTGCAAGACCAATTTTTGGAGAGATCCTCAGAATATGTGTGTCAACCGGCATTACTTTTTTTCCAAAAGCAACATTTAAGACAACATTTGCAGTTTTTCTTCCTACTCCGCTTAAAGTCATAAGTTCTTCCCTGGTAGACGGAACTGTACTGTTAAATTTTTCTATCAGAGTTTTACTTAATGATAAAATATTTTTTGACTTACAATTAGTTAAACCTATTGGCCTTATAAAAGCAGCTATTTCTTCCTGCGTTAAATTACACATTTTCTCTGGACTGTCTGCTTTTTTAAAAAGTTCTTCCGTTACTTTATTAACACTTTTGTCTGTAGTCTGGGCACTCAATACTACCGCAACTAAAAGAGTATATGGTGAATAATAATTAAGTTCTGCTTTTGGCAGAGGATTGTTTTTTGTAAAGCGTTCAAATACTTCTACAATCTCTGCCTCATTTAAAAGTTCCACGTATTTACTAGAGTTTTATTTCCTTTTTTAAAAGCTCTACCTTGTCTGTTTTTTCCCACGGAAATTCTTTACGACCAAAATGACCATAAGATGCTGTTGGTCTGTAAATAGGGCGTTTTAAATCCAGTGTTTTTATAATTCCTGCCGGGGTACAGTCAAAAATTTTTTCTACTGCTTCTTCAATTTTTGAACGTTCAACTTTTTCTGTACCAAATGTATCTACATAAATAGAAACAGGTTCTGGAACTCCAATAGCGTATGCTAATTCAACTTCTGCACGATCTGCAAGCCCTGAAGCAACTATATTTTTTGCAATATAGCGGGCCATATAAGCTGCAGAACGGTCAACTTTGCTTGGATCTTTACCAGAAAAAGCTCCGCCTCCATGACGACCCATTCCGCCATATGTATCTACAATAATTTTTCTTCCTGTAAGACCAGAGTCTCCGTCCGGACCGCCAGTAACAAATTTTCCAGTAGGATTAATATAATAAAGAGTATCCTTATCCAAAAGACCTGTCGGCTCTAAAACAGGTTTAATAATTTCTTCTATAATTGTCTTTTCAATTTCGTCATGATCAACGCTTTCATCATGCTGGTGTGAAAGAACAACTGTATGTATTCTTACCGGCTTATAACCTTCATATTCGATTGTAACCTGACTTTTTGCATCCGGACGCAGCCACTTTATTTTACCGCTATGGCGAAGTTCATGGGCTTTTAAAAGAAGCTTATGGGCGTAGTAAAGAGGAGATGGCATATATTCTTCATTTTCATTGCAGGCAAAACCAAACATCATACCCTGATCCCCTGCTCCCTGCTGTCCCTGAAATTCTTCAAGTCCCTTTCCTTCAACCCCCTGGGCAATATCTTCACTCTGAGCATGCAGGCGATTCATAAAAATACAATTTTTTCCGTCAAGTCCAACATTTTTATCATTATAACCAATGTCTAAGGCAACCTGACGTGCAGTACGTTCAACATCAGCCCTAAACTGTTTTTCTTCTTCAAAAGAAAGTTTTCGTGAAAATTTAATTTCTCCGCCAACAAGCAAAAAATCTGTAGAAGAAAAAGTTTCGCAGGCAACGTGAGCATTTGGATCCTTAGAAAGACACAAGTCAAGTACGGCATCAGAAACCTGATCACACAACTTATCCGGGTGACCTTCACCAACAGATTCTGAAGTAAATAGATAATGATTAGAAGGGATTTTTCTCATAAGAGACTCCTTTTTAGCAAGATTTGTCTGTCCACACAGGAAGACTTCCGCTCTGCAATTTGGATAAATCAGCGGAAAGAATTGAATCATGTTATGCTTATTAAGCAAAACAATCAATAGGAATAATAATTATTTAGCATAAAAAGAAAAAATCAAATTATTTATAAAATTTTATATCCTAAAGTTCTAATATATACTGGCATTTACGCAGTCTCCACAGAATCTAATGTTCTATAGGTTGTACTTGCCTGATAAATCTGTTTTAAATATTTAATATAAAAATGATTTTTTTCATCATCAAAATTTGAATGCAAAATTTTACCGTCATTAGAAAGCAAAATTGATTCTGCAGTTTTTATATTCTCAAAACAAACATCATCATTTGTATAAGTTATAAGTATTCCGTCTTTTTCACAAAATTCTTTTCTCATACTTTCCCCCAGCGCACAAAATTATACTTACTTTTTATCAAATGATTCAAGTTTAGAAACTTTTGATTTTTTTGAAGAAGCAATATAAATCCCGGAAAGAACTAAAACGCTTACAAGAACAGAAACTGCAGCTTCAATAAGTGCATTTGGCATAAGAACTGCAAGAGCGGCAAAATAACCTATTCCACCCATAACAGCTTTTGTACTTGCATTAAAAATAAGATAAAGCGCACCGATTACAAAAACT
>CAZALL010000171.1:0-3968 GCA_964485955.1 uncultured Treponema sp.
ATCTTGCAGAAGCATTGTACTGATTAAATTAAGTTTTATATTCTAATGCAGCAGAAAATTTTTCTGCTGCATTTTTTTTATGATAAAATTATTTATTTTTTCTTTCTTTAAAATATTTTACAAAGACTGGAATGTATGCCAGGGCGATTGTAGAAAATGCAAGGGCTATTAAAATAAGCAGATATATAATCCACTGCCATTTTTGAGTAAGCATAAGACCTATAGGAGTTTTATAGGTAAAGAAAAAGTTTGTTACATATTCAACACTTTGTAATTCTCCGTTTTTATAAATAGCAGTTCCAAACATTGAATTTGCATAAAGACTTATTACACTAAGACTTAAAAGAATTGCCTGTGTAGAAAAATAGTATGAAGGATTAAATGTATCTTTTTTGCAGGCATAAATATAGATTCCTGTAACAATAAGCATTGAATGATAAATAAAAAATTCATACGAAAGGGGAGCAGTAAATGCCTGTTCAACTCCAATTGATGTAGAAAAAATTGAAGGAAGGGCAAGAGCAAAAGCGGCTCCTATAATAGTTGTAGGATACATAAAACCAAGCAGGCGGTCTTTTAATTTTCCATCTTCTGCAAAACGCACTATGAACATAAAAATAATCTGAATGTCACAAAGGTGAATTGGCAGATACTGGGTCGGCAGATAAGGAACAAAAAAAGTTCCGTCGGCAGAAGGAACAATTTTAATAGTAGAAAAAATAGTTGTTAAAAGTGCTAATACACAAATTACACAGTTTACGCTAAGAAAATTTTTTAATGAGGGCTTGTATTTAAAAAGAAAAAATAAACTTAGTGCAATCAAAACAAGACAGATTGCAAGCCAGATAAAATGCTGGGTTGAAAACATATTAATACCACCTTTATTTTATTTATAATGAATTGTATATCAAAAATATTTTTTTTGTAACTAGAGTGCATTTGTTTTTGGCAGGGTTAAAAAAAACTTACAAGATAGCCTAAAAAATGATAAATAGTACCTTTTAGTACCTTTTTTTGGGGTAAATAGTACCTTTTAGTACCTTTTTTTATTTGTAATTTTCAAAAATATTTTTTACACTTAAGGCTCCTCTCTGCTGGAATATTAAAACAAGTTATAGGAGCGTTTATGAAAAAAAATGTTATTCATTCATTTAAAAATGTATGGCTTAGTTTTGCTGCAATTCTGGCACTTTCTTCATGTAATCAAAATCTAGTTGAACAAAATCAAAAAGATGACATTACAGAAAGAAAGTCAGAAATTAGCAAAAACATCGGGCGGATGAAAAATGCCGGTTTGTTTGATTCTATTATGGAAGAAGCACGAGCTGCATCAAATGAAGAATCAGAAAATGTCTTAAGGTTCATCAATGACACTGATAGTGTTCTTGATGAAATTGCCATGGACGAAAATGGAAATGAAGAGCTTGAAGTAATCAATGCATTGTTCTGTTCAGGAAGCGTTAACGATTTTGCAGAAAGTTTTTCAAAACTCAATGAAGAAAAGTCTGATGAATTTCTAAGCTTTGTAAATGAAAATTTAGTTTTAGAAAGCAGTTCAGAGCAATCTTCTGCTAGATGTGCTCTTACTAAAGAGATAAAATTATCTTATGCGGTAAGTGATTATGCACGCGGAATTTTTGCAAGTGATCTTGAGTGGAGTACTATAGGTTGGTACACAGGCTATTGTGCAGCAAGTATCGCAGGTTTTTATCTGGCATCTTACGGTGGCTTCTGGGTAAAAGTTGCAGGTTCTCTGGCAGCTACGGCAGGTGGTGTTTCTATGGGTGTCCAGTTAGGAAAATGGGCTTCTTCAAGTGAACTTGTTTCATTTATGGTAAAAATGTCCAAACTGGATCCTTCTTTAATTCCAGACATGTTTAATAAAGATGATGGAGTAAAACTTACAACAATTTCTGCCGAAACACTTGCAACTGCAGCTGTATGTGTTAATTCGCCATTTGGACAAGTTTTAATAGGTTTCTTTAAATCAAATTTTAATTCTTTTATAGATGTAATATTTAAGAATCTGCCTGAAGGTGTTCAAACTATTATTTCTAATATTCCACTAAAGAAAATTTAATTTTAATTGCACTGCTGGATTTGTAATACAAAGTCTGGCGGTGCTCCGTTTTTATTTTAATGAGGTTTACATATGAAAAAATTATTTTTATCAGCAATTTTATTTTTATCAGCATTTGTTTTTTATGCACAAGAAAACAATGTAGAAGTACAAAAAGAAAATGAAGTTATAGAAAACAGCAAAGATGAGTCTGTAGAAGAAAAAAAATCCAGTAAGAAAAAACTGCCCAAAATGGATTGGATTTTAGCTTTTTCTAACTCTAGAGCCTGGAATAATGGAATTTCTGGAAATAAAGATTCTTATATGAAATTAAGAAAAGATATTTCCAGTGTTGAACAAAGTTCTTATTTTTCTGCAGACAGCCGCCTGGAATTTTATAACATAAAAAATTTTTCTTTTGCCGGTACTTTTGGGTTTGACATTTATACAGAAGATTTAAGTAACGATGAAAATAAATTTTCCAGCATAAATTTGTCATTAGGTTTTGGAACTTATTTTCATCCTGTAACTTATTTTGATCAGACTTTAAGCGGAGCATATCTTTTTATTTATCCTCTTTATCAAATGCCTGCTCTTATCTGGAACAATGGAGGAGATAAAACAGTTTTTGGACAATATGACAAAAATGATTTTGCATGGAAACTTGGTGCAGAAACAGGTTATACATTTGTTTTCTGGTGCGTGACAGTTTCTCCTTATGCCAGAGGAGCTATTGGATGGACAAAAGACTGCCAGACAAAAACTTCACTGGACCTTGGAGTTTCTATAGGTCTTTATCTGCCTGATACTAACTATCCTGACAGAAAGTTTATTTCTTTTAACTAAAAAGGTACTTATAAAAATATAGAAAATAATGAGGTTTATATATGAAAAAAATATTCTTATCAGCAATTTTATTTTTGTCAGCATTTGTTTTTTATGCCCAGGAAAATACTACAGAAGTTAAAGTAGAAAATTTAGTAATCCAGACAGAAGAAAATCTGTTAGATGAAAAACTTTCAGAAAATGTTGAAAATATTACAAATGAACTCCCAAGAGCAGGAAGAGATATTTCTGTTTTATTATACGCAATGCCCAGCTGGTTTGGTATTGAGACACAAGGTGCTTCTTTTATGAAATTTAGAAAAGATTCTGAAAACGTTCAGACTTTATTTAATATTTCTGGTGAAGTTCGTGGAAATATTGCTACAGTAAAAAACTTTACATTTGCATGGACTGCAGGTTTGGAAGCTTATTCAGAATTAAAAACAAGTGATGGAAACAAGTTTTCTACATTAAATGCGTGTGTAGGAGCAGGTGTATATTTAAATTCAGATCCATCTTTTAATTTTTCGCTAGATGGAGTTTATTTGTTCTTCTATCCTCTTTATTATATGCCTGTTGTTGTGGCAAATCATACAGGTAATGAATGTATATGGGGACAGTATGACAAAAATGGCTATGCTTGGAAAATGGCAGTAGAATTTGGACGCACATTTAATTTTCTTTCTTATAACTTTTCACCTTGTCTAAGATGTATTCCTGGTTGGACAAAAGAAGGTAATTTTAACATGGGATTTGGTTTTGCATTGTCATTTGGTCTAAATTTTTAGATAAAAAATAAGAGTCAGGGGATTGGTTAATAAGTTTAGTGAGTAAATTTTGATTTGTCATTCTGAACTTGTTAGTCTTTTGCGGCTTCGTATAGAGTCGGAATGACAAAAAAATACAAAAAAGGAGGTGCATGTATTTTTTAATTAAATTAATGCTGAGTGTCAAAAAGTTTTGACTATTAAAATGTATGGAGAAGTTACAAAATGAAAAAAAATAATTTTATTGCAGTTTGTATATTATTTATGGCAGTACTGGTTGGATTTACAGCATGCTGTGATGAAGATCTTCCTCCTAC
>CAZALL010000172.1:0-3954 GCA_964485955.1 uncultured Treponema sp.
TCTTTATAGAACTGAAATTGCAATATTACAGAATCCTGCAAAAATTTCAGATGCACTTGCACTTTTAAATAAATACGCATTAGATACAGAGTTAAGTCCTTCAGATATTCTTTATGAAAATTATCAGGAAGAAAGAACAAGAATTAGTGTTCTTTTAAGAGACTGGGAAAAGGTAATTGATTTTTCAAAAGAAATTGTTTTGGCTTCTCAAAAAGGTAAGGACAAAAATGCAGTCTCGTATTTATATGCACTTGCATGCTATGAATGTGCAGATTATAAGACTGTAAGGGAAGTGCTTGCCCCTTATGCTTCAAAATCTGTAAAAGTTGATGACATGCAGTATTATAAAAGCGAAGTTCTCTATGCCTTAGCTTCTGCAAAAACAGGCTATATTAATTCAGCAGAAAAAATACTTGAACGCTTGGATAAGGCTGGTGTTTTAAAAACAGAAGATAAACTTTCATATGCAAAAATTCTTCTTTCACAGGGTAAGCTTAGTGCAGCGTATAATTGTGCAAGTAAAATCAGTTCTATTGAAGCTGTATATGTTTCGGCTCTTGCCTGCTTTAACAAAAAAAACTGGTCTAGTGCAGAAACACTTTTTAGACAGTGTATTACAAAAGCATCTTCTTTAGATAAGGTTTATAAAACTTACTCGCAGTTTTACTTAGGTTATTCTCAGTTTAGAAATGGAAAAACAAAAGAGTCTTATGAAACTTTAAAAACTTTTGTTCAGGAAAATTCATCTCATGAACTTACATGGAATGCTTGTATGATTGCTTCTAATTGTGCAGTTCAGAATAATAAATTTGATGATGCTGTTGCTATGGCAGAAAATGCACTTCTTGTTTCAAGTAATGAAAATAAAAAGCAGGAAGTGATTACTCTCATGGCAAATATTTATACAGATGCAGGAAAATACGATCTTGCAATTGATACACTTTCTTCTTCAATAAGATTACAGTCAGATTTTGGTGTAAAGGCACGCTATCAGACTGCTCAGATTTATGCTAAGCAGGGTATGATAGAAATGAGTGACATTATGTACGGTCAGATTGTTGAACAGTTTAAAGATAATGTACTTGCAGGAGATGCTTCTTATCGTCGCGGTGAACTTTATTATAATGCATCTATGTGGGATAAAGCTCTTGAGCGTTTTGAAGAATATAGAAATCTTTTTCCAAAAGGTGAATTTTTAGATGCTTCATATTTTTATTCTGCCAAAGCTCTTGCAGAAAAACAAAATTATGACAGTGCAATTTTAATGTATTTAACTTTAATCAATACAATAAAATCAAGTTCTTACCGTTATAATGCCCAGAAGGAACTTGTAGTACTTTATAGAAAAACAAAAGATTTTTCTGAAGCACTTTCTCTTGCCCGTGATATGTTAAGTGAATATCCAGAGCAGGCTTCAAAGGATGGAATTGCATCGCAAATTAATCAGCTTAAGGCTTTAAGTGGCGGAGAAGAAGAAGTTGTCGTAAAACAGAGAGATGCTTATGAAAGTGCCGGAAAGTCAGCAACTCTTGCAGGAAGAAAAGCTGGTACTGAACTTGCAGAAACTTTATTTAAATCTGCAGAAACAAAAGAAGAAGCTGTAAAACTCTCTATGGAACTTTTATCCATTCAGTCTGCAAAAGAAAATATAGAAAAAGAACATTCATTTGCTGCCCGTACAGCAGCTGTGATTGCACGATATTACCGCACAAATTCTAAAGCATCTCTTGCGGCAGAAAATTATCTTGCTGCGGCAAAATATGCAAGAATGGGAAATGAACACAAATACGCTGCATCAATGCTTTATTATGCAGCAGAAGCTTTTGACAGTATTTCCCTTGATGGTGATGCACTTTCGGTTATAAAAGAAATGGAATCTCTTTATCCAACTGATGAATATACAAAACGTGCTAAAGAACTTAGCTCTTATAAATCTGAATAAAAAGTAAACTGGAGAAAAACATGAAATTTAATTTTATTAAAAAAATTATTTCAACTTCGGCAGCGGTATTTTTACCATTTGCCCTTTATGCTCAGACAAATGATGCTGAAGAAGAAATTCAGCTTCCTGATGTAACAACTGTTGTAACAGGAGACTCACTTACTGCAGGAAAAAATGCAATCCCAGATTTTAATGCAATACTTCCTTCAGTCCAGGACTCTAAAGTTCCTCTTCCTGTTTTGCCTTCTGCAAGTGCTGCCTTACAAGATGATGATGAACCAGTTGCAAATCTTTCGACAGAAACTGACAGGCTTATTTATTGTGAAGGATTAATTGGCGGTGGCTATCACGGATTTTTTACAGGAGATTTTTCTGTTTACAAATCAAGCGGTGATTCTCCTTTTAAAATTCAGTTTTCTCATGAAGCTACAAACGGTTACGGCGTAAAAAAAGCACTTGACGGTTATTTTGATAGCAATACTTTGCTTTCTGCTCAAAAGCAGTTTACAGCAGGACCCTTTGTTCAAATTTTGTCAGGTTCTTACGGAACTGTAAAAAATGGATTTCAAAAACTTTCACCAAATTTCTTTGATAGAACACAACAGACTATAAAAGGTTTTGAAAGTTCTACATTTAATTTGCCTTATGGATTTTCTTTAGCCCTTAGTGCAGATGCAGAACTTTATTCTCGTTATGAAGGAATTATTGCAAATGCTTCCCAGCCATACACAAATATTGAAGCAAGTGCAGATGTTCTTACATTAAAACCTCTTTTTCGGGCAGGCTGGTCTAATTTTGGAGCAGACATTGGTTTAAGTGCATCTTATAATTTTGAAGCTTTAACTTCATCAACAGAAGATGCTCTTCATCGCGGACAGTTTGGACTTGATGCTTCATGGAAAAATGATTTTCTGTCTTTTGGTGGCGATGTAAATATAGTTGTTGGAAAATACATGACGAAAAATACTCTCATAGTTCCATTTAACTTTAATATGCAGTTTCAGTTCCCTATAGGAAAGTCAGAACGAAATGCACTTATTTATGCAGAAGGGGGACTTTCTTCTAATCTTCCGATGTATTCTGAACTTGAATCAAAGTATCTTTATTCTTATGGTTCATCTTTGTTTGGCGAAACTTCAGACTGGTACGGACTTTTAAATACTTCTTTTCCTATAGCATCAAGTTTTAATCTTGAAGCTTCTGCTGAATTTAAAACAACTGCTTTTGGTAACGGAGTATGGGAACCTCTTTATTGTGAAGAACAACAGGCTTCGGGACTTTATGCTTTTGCTCAGAAAAACAGAACATGTTTAAATACAAATGCAGCCTTTAGTTATATGTATAAAATTATGACACTTACCGCAAATTGGAAGGGCTACTGGATTGACCTGCCTGTTCTTGAAGATCCAAATACTCTTGGACTTGAACTTGCACTGCAGGGGACAAAAGGTAACTGGGGATTTAATCTTGCTGTAGATGAAGCTTTAGGTCCTGACGTTGACTTTTTGCCTTTAATTGATACAGGTGCATTTTTTAAACTTACAAATTCTTTGCGTCTTCAGTTAGAAGTTAATGATTTAATTAAACTATGTACTGGGGACGGAAGAGCATATGGTTCTTCAAAATACATAACAAGAGCTGGTAGTGCAACAATACTTGTAAAATTCTTCTTCTAGTGGAAGATTTAAGAAATTATTTTTAAGAGGAAAAACTTATGATTGAAACATTAAAAAGTGGCGGAATCTGGATGATTCCAATTATTGCATGTGCTGTTATTGCAACATTTATTGTTATTGAACGATGCATTTATTTTTCTACAGTAAAAAGACGTGATAAAAAACTGATGAAAAACGTACGTTCTGATTTTGCAAAACAGAATTTTGATGCAGTTGTAGCAGACTGTAAAATTGCTTCGACACCAACTGCAATGGTAATCGAAAAAGCTGTTGAATGCCGTAATCTTTCTGAAGAAAATTTAAAAAATGCTGTACAGACACAAATGGATATAGTCG
>CAZALL010000173.1:0-3893 GCA_964485955.1 uncultured Treponema sp.
CTACTACAGAGATTTAAAAACTGCAGTAAGTTTTGCAGTTTCACTTCCTTCAAGAACACCGCCATTATTAAGACCAAACTTTATTCCATTGTGCCCGATAGGATTATGGCTTGCAGAAATATATTCAAAACCATCAAGCTGCCTTGCATATGCCATAATTTCCGGAGCTGAAGCAATACCTAGAAATTCAACTTCAAGTCCTTCTTTAACAAGAGTTTTTATAGTTATATCTGCAATTTCTTTTCCTGTAGGGCGAGTATCCATGGCAACTGCAACAAGAGGATTATTTTTTCCTGTAGCACCCTTCATGTAATCTGCAAATGTTTTTGCAATCAGTGCAACTAAACTTGCATTTGTTTTTCCAATTTCTGTAGTAGTATCTTTTTCACTTCCACTTTGAGCAAAGACTTTACGCCATCCACTGGCAGAAAGAATCATATTATGTTCCATAGTGCAACAAGTATATCCTTAAAAAAATATTTTGAACAGATTACGCTTGAAGAAGTGTACTTTTTCAGATGTTATGTTTTTTCACTTTGAATTTTATATATTTATCTGTTATTATTTTTTACAATAAAGTTAAAATAAAAAAAACAATGTTTTTTATAAGGAGGTGTGATAAAAATTACGTCCATGTAATTTTTATCACTGCTATTTTCCAAACTTTGTTTGAAAAATAGCTTATCTAGCACCTCCTGTGCTACCGCTAACGCGGAGTTTATAAGGAGAAATATATGACAGCTCTTGTTTTGCTTTCGGATGGTTTTGAAGAAATTGAAGCTCTAACACCAGTAGATTACCTTAGAAGAAGTGGAGTAAAAGTAATCACTCTTGCAGTAAACGAAAAAGCTTTATGGACAAAAGAAGGTTATCTGGTAAAAGGTGCTCACTGGATAAATGTTTTAGCAGACGGACTTTTATCTGACTACATAAAAAATAATGAACAGACAGCAGACTGTATTGTAATTCCAGGTGGCATGCCAGGAGCAGCAAATATTGCTCAATCAGAAGAAGCTCTTAGACTTATAGAAAAAATGTTTACAGAACAAAAATTAGTTGCTTCCATTTGTGCAAGTCCAGCAATTGTTTTAAGCAAGACTGGTATTTTAAAAGACAAAAAGTGGACCTGCTATCCTGGGATGAAGGACAATGCAAAAGAATATATTTCAAACCATATAGACAATGTTCCTTTTGTTACAGATAAAAATCTTATAACAGGAAGAGGACCTGGAGCCGCAGAAGAATTTAGTATGGAAATTGTAAAACTTCTCTGCGGTGAAGAGACAGCACAAAAAATTAAAACTAGTGCATGTCAGCGTTAAAAAAAATAAATGCCTTAATTGACAAAAAAATCAAAAAAAAATAAATTTGTCTTTACAAAGACGGCCTTGCAAGCTTAAATGCTGGTAAGACCGTCTTTTTTTATTCAAAATATAAAAGGAAAATATTATGCCAAAAACAAAATTTGAATCAGCAGTATTTACTGCAATTACAGCTTTTTTCATGGTTTACATCATGACAATTTACAATGTAGTTTTATCAAGCGAACAATTTACAAACTACACTTTTTTAACTGCAATAAAAGGAATGTGGATCGAATACATAATAATCGGTTTATGTGCCTATTTTATTACAGGAAAATTAGCTCCATTCTTTGCCTTTAGAATTGTAACAAAAGATACTCGCGGAATTTATATTGTATTTGCAATTCAGACATTTATGGTAATTTTTCAGGTAGCCTTTGCAAGTATTCTTGGAGTATTTCATTCTTATGGATTTACAAAAAATTTTATTCCAAATTATTTAATGGTTTACTGTAAAAACTTTTTACTTGCATTTCCACTTCAGCTTTTAGTTGTAGGACCTCTTTCAAGAAATATATTCCGTCTGCTTTTTAAGAGAAAAAGAGAATACTAATAATTAAAAATTACTGTAAAAAAAACGGATGTCCACTTCACTTAGGGCATCCGTTTTTTTTTGAGCTTTATAAATTAAGAAAAAATTTATTTTTATTTTTTTACTTTCTTACTGTAATCACGCTTAACTTTAAGAGTAGCGGTCATTTCCATTTTTTCAGGAATAATTGTTACCTTTTCAATTTTTGCATAATGAGGTAAATTTTTGTTTACTGTCTGAACCTGTTCTTCAATGCATTTTACAACTTTTGGATCATTCCATGCACTTTCTCTTGAAACAGAAAGTCTTTTATAAACATCATCTGAAGGATAAACAATTGCTTCTATTCTTTCTGCAGTTGGATCTTCAGGACTTGTAAAGCCTACAACAGAAATCTGAGCAAAGTCATCAAACATCTGGAAAGAATCTTCAATTTCTTCAGGATAAACATTTTTACCACCAGATGTTACAATAATATTTTTTGCACGACCACAGAGCATCAAATAGTTTTCCTTATCAAGATAACCTATATCGCCTGTCTTAAAATAACCGTCTTCTGTAAAGACAGCTTTTGTTTCTTCCGGCATATTGTAGTAGCCCTGCATTACCATTGGACCTTTTACAATAATTTCTCCAACACCATCTGCATCAGGATTTAAGATTTTCATATCTTCATAAGGGAAGAATGACTGACCAACTGATTCAATTTTAAAATGTTCAACTGGATTTAAGGCAATGATAGGTGAAGTTTCTGTAAGACCATATCCTTGAATAAATACAATGCCTGCTGCGTTGTAAGCTTTAAATACTTTTGGAGAAAGAGGACCTCCTCCACAAATTGCTGTTCTAAGCGTATAAATATTTGCCTGTTTTAACACAGCCTTAAAAAGTGTATGTCCAGGATTTTTGTGGAATACCTTAATACAGAAATAAGAAAGTCCCATAAGAAATTTCATTAAACCTGAAACAAGAGGACCTTTTGCCTTAATACCTTTGTTAATTCCGGCAAGGAGTTTATTATAAAGCAAAGGTACACCAAGCATTACAGAAATCTGACCTTCGCGTAAATCTCTCATAAGGAATTTTGTAACCATGCTTTTTCCAAATACAATTTCGGCACCCTGAGACATTGGACAGATAAAAGCAGCCTGCATTGTATAACCATGATTTAAAGGAAGAAGTGCATAAAAAATATCTGTTGGTAAAACTGTAAAACGTGTCTGAGCAATAAGAGCATCAGATGTAAGATTTTTATGACTAAGCATTACTCCTTTTGGATTACCTGTTGTTCCCGAAGTAAAGAGCATTGCTGCTGTATCTTCCATTTCACATTTTGGATTAGGCTTAACTTCTTTTTTTGCCTTAAGGTTATCTACAAATGTATCCTGATGTTTTGGAGAAAGTGAATATATTTTTGCACCACAAGTATTTTCTGTAAAGTGATCATATTTTTCTTCATCTACAAAAAATAAAACTGGCTTTGCAGTATTTAAAAGATTTTCCATTTCTTTATTAGAAAGTCCCCACGCAAGCGGAACTACAATTGCACTTGCACTTAAAGCAGCAAGAAATGTAACAGCCCACTCTGGTGAGTTTTTTCCTGTTAAAGCAACCCTGTCACCTTTTTTGACACCCTGCTCAATCATCCAGTTAGCAAGAGTCTGAACTTTGTCATTTACCTGTGCCCATGTAAAAGTTCTCTTTGAAGAATCTGGTCCTTCAAAGTCTGTAAATGCATTGTTGTTTGGAAAACGTTTTACTGTCATTGTAAAAAGTTCCGGAAGGGTTGGCCATTCGCTGTTAAAAAGTTTTCCTTCACCCTTAAATTCCTGCATAAAATCCCATGGAAGAGTTTTTGCCTTTTTCATTAGAAAGCTCCGTTTGAAAAAAATATTATCATGACAAAATATGTTTTTATGTCAAGTTAAGATAATCTATAACATATTAACTTTAAATTCAAGATAAAAAACATTTTTATATAAGAAAAAAAATTGTTT
>CAZALL010000174.1:0-3879 GCA_964485955.1 uncultured Treponema sp.
ATGATCCGGAGTGTACATTATTTTGTTTCCGTATGTATTACCTTCTTTTAAAAGATGGGTATAAAGATATTCATAATTTGCACTGATGTAAAAATATTTTAAAAACTTTTTTTCAAAACTAAAATCAATTCCTGCATAAAAAGCTGAAGCAATATTCACTGGCATCCATAGTGAATTTAGTGACTGCCATTGAATTTTATTAAAATAGTAATTAGTAAAAAAACTTAAATTAAATGGAATAAAAATGTTTTTTGTATTTATATTAAGTTCTGTACCCCATCCGTATTCTGCTTTTAAATCTGGATTTCCTTTTGCCATGGAAGACGCAGACCAGTAAAGTTGGTTCATATCTGGAAAAAGTGAAAGACGACTTGCACTTAAAATAAATTCAACTTTAGGAAGATGAAGTCCAAAAGCTAGTTTTGGAACATAAGAAAAATTTTTACCACTAAAAGTTAAAGCCTGTGGTAAAGAAAAAGAAAATTGCAACGGGAGAGAAGAAGATGGTTTTGTAAAAAATTTAATTGATTGTTTTATTTTGCCAGATAAGAGTAAACGATTTCCTGCATTGGAAGAATTTAAATTTGTAATTTTAAAATTTGCCCCGCCATAGAAATTCCAATTGTTTAAAAATGCTTTGTCATAAGCTATCTGTGAAGTCATAGAATTTAAAAAGTGAGTACTTTTTTCACTTTTATCTATTAAAAAATTTTCATCATAGAATTGATTATTGCTCTGCCATACAATATCTGCTTTTACTTTTCCAAAATATTTAATGTCTGGAAGATAAAGCTTTAAACTTAGAAGGTTGTTGTAGTCTTTTTGTAAACCTGGAGTATTTGAATTTTCTCCGCCAGCACATTGTTTACTTGCTCCGTAAAATTTTTCCATAAGGGAAATGCTGTTACCAAAACCAAAATATTTTGTAAGTGATAAATTTGCAGAACCGTCAAAGACTCTTGAGTTTTCGTATATTTTCATTTTGCCATAATCATTTATGTATGGAAACTGGTTATGAGCAAAAACACAGTTTGACTGCAATTTAAAAAAAAGTGTCTGGCTTAATGGAATATATGTACCAAACGAAGCTCCCAGAGTGTCTAAGGGTTTTTCTTTGTAAAAATATGATTTTGTATAGAGTGAAGAATTTATTTTAAAAGAGTCAGCAGAATTTTTTGTTGTAATGATAATTGTTCCGCCGACGCTTCCTTCTGCTTCAAGACTTTCGTTAAAGCCTCCGCGGATTACTTCAATTTTTTCAATATCATAAACATTGATTGTTGTAATGTCAAAAGAGCCGTTTTGTTCAGAGTTAAGACATACTCCGTCTACAATAACTTTTACTGTTGAACCTGTAAACCCACGCAGTTGTGTAGAAGACTGCATGCCGTAAGGACCGTAATTTAAATTCTGCAAACCTTTTTTTTCTAAGACTTCACTTAAACTTTGGGCTTTAAGATTTTCAATATCTTCTTTTGTAATACTAACTTTTTGTTCAGATGAAGAAGAATCTATGTATGTATAAAGATGCGGAAGATTTTCTTCCTGACTGTAAATAAAATAAAAGTTTAAAAATAAAAAAATAAAAGAAGTGTAAAATTTAATTTTCATATTCTGCTATTTTACAGGGACTGATTGAAGAGTGTCATGTTAAAAAAAAATTAACCTGCGGTACTTTGCACAGTATTTGTCAAACAAGAGATTATTTTGTTTGTCAAATAGATTCCGACCCTGAAATAAATTTAGGGTCAGAATTTGCTATGACTGTATTTTATTCAGAAGCAGTATTTTTTGTGCATTCGGAATAGGTAGAAAAATATCCGTCATCAACAGTAAAATTTGCGACTGCATCTTTTAGAGTATTAAAAGATTTTTCTTTACCATATGCGCCAGAAAGTGAAATGCTTGTATCTGTAAGATTTTTGTATGATACGCAGTACCATTTGCCAATCTGCTCTGTATCAAGAGGATACCAGGTTTTATATTCTGTTCCATTATATGTGTATGAAGAATAGTAATATTTGTCTTCACTGTAATCTTCTGGTTTTTCGTAAATCGCCTTATTCCAGTCATAGACAGCAGTGTATTTAAAGAAAAGTCTTCCTGAAGTCTGTGTTTCTTTTAATGCATAAATATCGCTTCCTGCGTAAGAGCCGCCATTAAAAGTATCTTTTGTAATTTTATAAGCTTCTCCTTCGTAAGAACCTTCCCATGTACCCAAAAGAGCATCGTTTTCTTCAAGCGGAAGAACATAATAGTAATAGTACTCTGTTTCTGTGTTTTTTTCTGGTTCTGGATCCTTACAGCCTGTAACACCTAGGGCAAGAAGACATGCCATAGCCATAGCACTAAAAAGTGCCTTTCGAGAAAAATTAAAATGTAACATAAAATTGTCTCCAGTCACTGGGTTTGCGCAGTGACCAAAATTAAGTTTGCCTTCTGTACAGAAAACATGGGAAGTTCCCAGCGTGTGCCAAAGTTTCCTGACTTTAGAAAACGGTCTGTATTGTGACCGCAATAAAATGCTCCTTCCCAAAAGTAAAACTTTCAGTGGATTAAAGGAAGCTCCTTAATGCATTTTTTTTCTATTACAGTTGCGCATCCAGTGCAGGCTTTAAACCTGCTTCCATTGAAACACACGAGGCAAATATAGCTAAAAAGAAAATTTACTTCAATAGTTTTATTAGTTCTATTTTATCTGCGTCCAAATGCTTCTAGATTTGCAAGACCTCTTTTAAACTGCGGAATACGGGCACATGCTGTTGTATTCAAAGGACTTGTTTCTCCACGGGACAAAAAGTGATATGCAACGCCTGCAATCATTGCACCGTTATCTCCACAAAGTTTAAGAGGAGGAAAAATACATGTTAAATCTTTTTGTTCAGCAAGCAGGGAACGAAGTCTTGAGTTTGCCGCAACACCTCCGCCTGCAACAACGGTTTTTATTCCAGTGTCTTCTACAGCTCTTAAGAGTCGGCTTACTAAAGTTTTACAGGCAGTTTCCTGAAAAGCTGCAGCCATATTTTCTACAGATTTTTCATAACCTTGATTCCAGAACATATCTCGCTGGTGAATTACTGCAGTTTTTAATCCGCTAAAAGAAACATCATAACGGTGGTCTCCCTTGTCCATTTTTGGAACAGGAAAAGAAAATGCTTTTGGATCACCTTTTTGAGCAAGACGGTCAATAATTACTCCGCCCGGATATCCTAAATTATAAAACTTGGAAACTTTATCAAATGCTTCGCCTACACTGTCGTCAATTGTAGTTCCTAAAACTTCAAGACTGTCAAAATTATTTACTTTTGCAATAATTGAATGACCGCCACTTACCAAAAGACCAATATAAGGATACTGAATGTCATTTACAAGATGAGCTGCATACATATGACCCAGCATATGATTAACGGCATAAAAGGGTTTATTTAAAGTCCATGCCAAAGTTTTTCCAAAAGTAAGCCCTACCAGAAGAGAACCCATAAGACCTGGTCTATTGGTTGCTGCAACAGCATCAATATCGTCAAGCGGTAAATGTGCTTCTTCAAGAGACTGTTTTACAACCGGTAAAATCCATTCAGCATGCTTACGGCTTGCAATTTCCGGAACAACACCTTTGTAAATCTGATGAAAAGGAATCTGAGTTGCAACAACATTGCTTAAAATTTTTTTGCCGTCTTCTACAATTGCACAAGCGGTTTCATCACATGAACTTTCAATACCTAAAACCTTCATTGCATAATCCTTATTTTAAATTTGATGGAGTTGAAATTTTATAACCTTTCTTAAGCAGCTGGGGATACATATCCCTTAAAAGCTGGGGAAGAATTTTTACACTTTTGTCTACATGACCAATCATAATTGCATAACCGTTTTTGTTAG
>CAZALL010000175.1:0-3818 GCA_964485955.1 uncultured Treponema sp.
ATTCCTCAAGATTATCCGTAAAAACTTTTGCCGTGTTGTATTTGCCTTTAACTTCAAGCATATTATGCCCCCTGTTATGTTTTAAGGATAAGGAAGGCAAGTGATTTTTTCACGGAAAAAAGTTTGCGAAACAAACTTTGACTATTAAATTTTCCTTTTGAAAATTATTCAATAGAATAGTAATATAAAGTTTGAAAAGACAAAAAAAGGAGTTTATATGTCAACATTAAATAAAACAAAACTTTTAATCGTAATAGACATGCAGAATGATTTTATCGATAAAGCCCTTGGAACAAAAGAAGCCCAGGCTATAGTTCCTAACGTTGCTTTAAAAATTGAAAAATACCGCAAAGAAGGAAACCCTGTCGTATTTACCCGTGATACACATCAAAATAATTATCTTCAAACTCAAGAAGGAAAAAATCTTCCTGTAGTTCATTGCATAGAAGGAACTTACGGCTGGCAGATTACAGACAAACTTGATACAAAAGATTCCCCTATTTTTAATAAACCTTCATTTGGTTCCTTAGAACTTGCTGAATATACTGCTAGTTTAAAAAATCTTGAAGAAATTGAACTAGTGGGACTTTGTACAGGTATTTGTGTAATAAGCAATGCTTTTATTCTAAAGGCTAAACTTCCTGAAGTAAAAATTACTGTAGACAGTTCATGCTGTGCCTGTGTAAGTCCAGAAAGTCATCAGACAGCACTTAATGCAATGAAACTTTGCCAGATAAATGTAATATAAAGTTATATATAGAAAGTTTTTTACATAAAAAAAATCCAGCTTCCGCTGGATTTTTACTGGGACATCAAGGACTTGAACCTTGGACCAAGGGATTATGAGTCCCCTGCTCTAACCAACTGAGCTAATGTCCCAAAGTATGGCTATTTTATTGGAAAATTACGCTCTAGTCAATAAGTCAGTTTTTATTATGCCGATTTTTATTCAACTGTAACAGACTTTGCAAGATTTCTTGGCTGATCAGGATTATTTCCTCTTAGCACAGCACAATAATATGCAAAAAGCTGAGCTGGTACTATTGAAAGAATTGGTTCAAATGCATCTTCTGTTTCTGGAATTGAAATTACTTCATCACATACTTTTGTAAATGCATCTGTTTTATCCTGAGTTATTGCAAGTGTTACCGCTCCCCTAGACTTTACTTCAACAATATTACTTATTAGTTTTTCAAAAAGAAGTTTTGAAGTCGCAAGAGCTACAACCAAAGTATCATTGTCTATAAGAGCAATAGGTCCATGTTTAAGTTCACCTGCTGCAAATGATTCACTATGCATGTAACTTACTTCTTTAAGTTTAAGAGCACATTCCATACAGCTGGCACTATCATAAAGGCGACCGATAAAGAAAATTTTTGACTTATTAAAATTTCTGGAAGCAAACTTCTGGACAATTGTCTTATCTTCAAGAATTTTTTCTACTTTGGAAGGAATTTTTTCAAATTCACCAAGAAGATTTACATATTCATCCTGACTAAGTGTACCGCGGATTTTTCCCATCTTAAGAGCAAGTAAATAAAGACACATCAACTGAGTTGTATAAGCTTTTGTTGAAGCAACTGCAATTTCTGGTCCTGCCCATGTATAAATTACATCATCAGCTTCACGGCTTACTGTTGAACCTACAACATTTGTTACTGCAATTACACGACAACCTGCTTTTTTTGCAAGTCTTAAAGCAGCGAGAGTATCGGCTGTTTCTCCAGACTGACTTATTACAATAAAAATATCATCTTTTTTTATAATAGGATTTCTATAGCGAAATTCACTGGCAGCATCTACTACAACTGGAATTCGGGCAAACTGTTCAAAAGCATAACGGGCAACATATCCTGCATGACTTGCGGTTCCACAAGCTGTAATTACAATGCGACCTGCATTTTTCCAGTCATCATTAAAATCTATTTCTTCAAAATTTATATCTACTGCCTTATCTTTGTCTTTTACAAGGCGAGGGCGAAGTGTGTCTGTAAGTGCTTTTGGCTGCTCATAAATTTCTTTGAGCATAAAATGTTCATAACCACCTTTTTCTGCCGCACTAATATCCCAGTCAACATGATAAGGTTCTTTTTTAATCTTAATTCCATCTTCATTAAATAAGTCAACATGGTCTGCATACAAAACAGCCATTGCACCCTGATCAAGAAAATATACATCTCTTGTATATTCAAGTACTGCAGGTACATCACTGGCAATAAAATTTTCTCCCTTACCAAGACCAACAATAAGAGGACTTTCCTTTCTAGCTGCAATAATTCTGTCTGGAAAATCTTTACAGATAACTCCAAGAGCATAACTGCCTTCCAGTTTATTAAGTGCTTTTTTTACTGAATCAAAAATATCTTTTGATTGTTCATAATAATAATTTACCAGATGGGCAATTACTTCTGTATCAGTCTGACTTCTAAAAACAATTCCCTGAGACTGTAAAAATTCCTTAAGACGTGCAAAATTTTCTATAATTCCGTTATGAACAACTGCAATAGTTCCGCTGACATTTGTGTGTGGATGAGCATTGATGTCACTTGGTTCCCCATGAGTAGCCCAACGTGTGTGTCCTATACCAAGTGAACCTTTTATAACTTCCTTTGCAACAAGTTTTTCAAGTTCCTTAAGAGCACCCTTTGCCTTGCGGACAATAATATCTTCTCCATTAAAAACTGCTATACCGGCACTGTCATAACCTCGGTACTCAAGTTTTTTAAGGGCATTTACAAGTACAGGAGTTGCCTGTTTTTCACCAATATATCCTACTATTCCACACATATTATTCTCCGCAATATCTGAATAAATTAAGCTATTGTTGTTCCAATGTAATCTTTACCGTCAAGTATTGCACGAATGTTTTCAATATTTTTTCCACCTGCACAAATTACTTTAAGGTTCATCTCACTGGCTTTTTTAGATGCAATAGGATCAAAAGGACAATTTTTTCCAGGTACCCACTCATCACCAACCATTTTTCTAAAATCAGCCCATGAAATTTTATCCAGAGGTTTCGCATCAGGATTTTTTCTGGGATCATCAGTATAAACTTTTTCTATATTAGAAAGATTTACAACAGTGTCTGCATTAAATTTCTCTGCCAAAAGAACGGCATCATTGTCTGTAGAAAAGCCTGGCTTCCATCCACTTGCTACAAGAATTCTTCCTGTAAAATCATTTACTGCTGTAGGATCTGTTACAACTTCCTGCTTGCACAATGGACCAAATACTGTTTTTAAAATCTGTGCATTAAGTCTAGTTGCCATAATTCCAAGCCAGTCGCATGCATTATTTGTTTCGTCATCTGATGAATAAACTGTATTTTTTTTCTGAATATCATTAAATTTTTTTAAGACTTCGCGATAAGCATTCTGATAAATACGGGCAGGAGCACCACCACCAGCAACAAAAATAAGACGGGAATCTTCATTTTTTAGAAGATAGTCAGTTACCATTGCACTAAAACGTGAAAGAAAATCAACATCTGGTGAATCCGGAGCAATAATTGAACCGCCAACACTTAAAACCTTTGTTGTCATAAAAACCTCGTGCGTAAAATATACAGTTTTTTACCTATTTTGTGAATGAGTATTGTAAATTCGTTTTCTAGTTCTAGGGTCAATAGTTTTACCAAAGTTCTTTTTTATCAAAACTTGCCTGGGTATCTACTTCTTAAACCAAATTGCTTTTACAATCAACCAGATTATAAAAAGCCAGAAAATAACAATGGGAATGGCATAGTACCATTTTTTTGGCTTGCCGTTTTGCCACATATTTTCGGCACTGGCCTGACATTTTTGCCACACGGCTTT
>CAZALL010000176.1:0-3818 GCA_964485955.1 uncultured Treponema sp.
TGTCAGCAATCGAAAAGCTGTTGCCCCTGTGTAAAAAATTAGGCCAGTAAGGAAAGTAAAAAGCCGTGATTTGCCTAGCAAATCACAAATCCGTGTGATAATATTGTAAAATTGCGAAATAACCCATGTTCAAGAAAAAGGTGTTTTGTGCCGAAAATAAAAAAGGAATATTTTAAAATTTTCTAAATTTGGTCAATTTAGTTTGACAAGTTGACGCAAAGAGCAGATAATTTTAGTATCTCTATTTTTTTTGTTTAAAATAGGAAGGACAAGGGTATGAACAAAAAATGTTTTTTAGCATCAATCTTGATGTTGTGTGTTGGAGCATTTATTTTTGCTGACAATACAAAAGTTATTGAAAGAAACCTGGGTGATAAAAGCAGCTGGCAGGAAACTTTTGATATTAATAATAAAAAAGAAGGCAAATACAATATTGTTGTTACTGCCACGGATAAATCCGGTAACGAAGCTGTAGCCGGTCCTTTTAACATTAAAATTGATAAAGATTCAGATTTGCCTGTTGCAGGTATTACAAACCCTGTTCAGAACATGCGTGTTACAGGTAACCTTAATATCGTAGGTACTTGTACTGATGATGACGGTGTTGAAGTTGTAAATCTTATTTTTGACGGTAACAAGGAAGATATTAAAGTTGCTGAAGGTAAGGAATTTTGGTCTTACTACCTTAAAACTAATGATTTAAAAGAAGGTCCTCATACTATAGAAGTATATGGAACTGACATTAACGGTCTTAAAGGTAAAAGCGTAAAACTTACATGGCAGCTTGACCGCCGTGCTCCTATTACAGAAGTAACAAACATTGGAATGGGTACTCTTGTAAGTGGAAAGATTAATTTTGAAGGAACTGTACGCGATGGTAATGGTATTCGTGAATTAGGTTACTCTCTTGAAGGCAACACTTATTTTAATGACCTTAAACTTAAGGAAGAAAAACTTAAGACAACTGATGAATTTGGTGTTTCAAGCCTTTATCATTTTTCAGTTCCTGTAGATACAACAAAACGTGATGATGGTCCTTCTGTATGCTGGTTCCGTGCAGTAGACAATGCTGGAACAGAAAGTTTATATTCATTCCTTTATTTTGTTGATAATACAAAGCCTGAAGTAAAAATTGTATATCCTTCTACAAATGATCCTGTAAGTGGCAAAGTTACAATTGCAGGTTATGCAAAAGATACTGTCGGAATTAAAAGCCTTAAGTGGCAGTTTGGTTCAGAAAGTGGTGATTTTGAACTTGTTGCAGGAAATCCATATTTTGTAAAAGAATTAGATGCAGTTGGTAAAAGCGGTCAGGAAAACTTTACTGTAATTGCAGAAGATACGGCTGGCAATATTGTAACTTTAGTTAAGAAACTTACATTTGACCCTGCAAAAGGTGCTCCTAAAGTTGAGATTTTAACACCAACTGCAGGTTCAACTGTTGAAGGTGAAGATGGCAGTGTTTTTGTGCGTGGTATTGCAAGCGATAATAATGGTATTGCTTCTGTAACTGCACAGCTTGATTCTAATCCTGAAGTTACAATCGACTGCAGCGGAGTATTCTATATTCCTATTTCTGGTGCATTAGGGGCAGGTCCTCATACAATTTCTGTAAGTGCAACAAATGTTTATGGAGTAAAGAGTCCTAAGACAAGTGTTTCATTTACTTCAAAGGGTTCAGCACCTGTATTTACTACACCTCTTGTTGGCGGAGTTGAATATAAAAATGGTGATGAAATTAATCCAGAAGCAGGCTCGACATTCTCAATTACTGCAAATTCTTCACTTGGTCTTTCTGCCGTAAGTTATGATCTTAGCTGGGGTAAGGATGGACTTATTTCTAATCAACTTACATTAAAAGGTGGAGAAAAATCAGTTCCTGTAAATATTCCAATTTCCAGTGCTCCATGGGGTGTTTCTAAACTGACTGTAAGTGCAACAGATACAGCAGGTTCTACTTCGATAAGCACAATTCTTCTTAATGTAAAAAATCTTTCGCGTATTTATGGAACTCCAGGTGTTTATATTCCAAATATTGAAACAGACGGTTTAACTTTAACTCTTGATCCTGAATATACTTCTTCTGCTTATTTTGTAGGCGGAACAATTAGACGTGTTGAATTAGTTCCGGCAACAACTGCTGCTAGTGTTTCTGCTAAAGGTAATTCTATTATAATTAAATCCGGAACAGGAACTTCAGAAGGAACAAAAATCCGTGTTACTACAAGCCGTGGTTCTGTTTATGAATCTAAGGCAATTAATATTGTAAACCGCTTTGCAGATTTAGTTGTTCCAATTAAGGGACATTTTGTTTCTGTAGACGGTGAAGATTACCTTGACGGTATGAATGTAACTGTTAATCGCGGTGAAACAAATCATAAGCTTACTGCATTTGTAAACACTGAAGCTTCTATTAAATCAGTAACATATACAATTACTGGTGAAGCAACAGCTGGTGGTGATGTTACACAGTCAAAATCTGTTGATATAAAACAGGTACGCATTCTTGGTGAAAGCGAATATGAATTTGATATTCCGCTTGTAAATCTACCTTCTCGTGTAACAAATGTTTCTGCAATTATTACAAACATAGACGGTGCTTCAGTTACAATTAAAGGTGGATTTGGTATTGTTCGTGCAGCAAATGATTCAACTCGTGTAGATGATAAAGAAGACATTTACTGGACAACTGCAAACGGTGTAACTTATGATTCATCAAGAAATCGTTATATTCTTGACGGACAGGCAGCACTTGTAGGTTTCGCAAATGTATTTGGTCCTGTTACTGCAACTGCAACTGGCGGAATGAATGTCAGTGTTGAAGGAAAAGTCATAAAGCTTAGTGCATCTAAAGACGGAACTTATAATGGTGTTTCTGTTCGTGTTACAGATGCTTTTGGCGGAACATATACTTCTTCTCCATTAAATATTCTCGTTGGTTCTTCAACTCCTAGAATTGAAGTTACAAGTCCTGCAAGAATGGCTTGGGTTCGCAATAAAATTTCTGTAAGCGGAAGTGCTTCTTCTGGAAACGGAATTGCAAGCTTAGAATACAGTCTTGATAATCAGGAAAACTGGATTAAAACTACAGTTCGTTCAAATGAATTTACAATTCCACTTGATGTTACAAAAGAAGCTGACGGTGTAATTACACTTGATATTCGTGCTACAGATACAACTGGTAAACAGTCAGTTTACAGCACAATTTTTGAAAAAGATACAATTGCTCCGGAATACGAAATTATTGTTCCGGAAGCTGGTGTTATTATTAACGGCGAAAATACTCTTGCCATGCTGGTAAAAGATGCAGGCGGAATTGAATCTGTTGTTTACAGAAGTTCTGATGGTTCAAAGAGTGCAAATCTTGAACTTTCTTCTATGCCAAATGCACTTATTGGTACAGCTGACATGCCGATTTCTAATTCAATGACATTTAGAATTTCTGACCGCGCCGGAAATATTACTACTGTAAATAAGTATGACTTTAAAGTTGATGCAGCAAGTGATCTTCCTCATGCAGAAATTCATTTGCCGGAAGATAATGCAGTAATTACCCGTGACTTTGTAATTTCTGGTGTTGTATACGATGATGACGGTCCAAGTAAAATCTGGTACCGCATTGATAACGGAGCTTATACAGCTTTACCTGAATACGGTACAAGTTTCAGCCTTGATGTTCCACTTTCTGCAATGACTGATAATGAACACATTATTTCTGTTTACGCAGAAGATATTCATGGTGTAAAGGGTCCTGAAGCAACTGCAAGAATACGTGTTTCTCTTGAAGAACCAAGAGGCTCTGTAGATTCTCCTTCTTT
>CAZALL010000177.1:0-3777 GCA_964485955.1 uncultured Treponema sp.
GCAGATGACTGGGATTACACATTTAGTGGTGCAGCTACAGCAAGTGGCGTTGCTTTCAGTAACTCTAACAACAGCGGCTTAGATGCTGTAGGCTGGTACTGTTACAACAATGACAGCGGAACGACAGGTACAAGCGATGTAACTAATTCTTCAAGTGGAAAAGGAACACATGAAGTAGGCAAAAAGGCAGCAAACCGCTTAGGACTTTACGACATGAGCGGAAACGTCTGGGAATGGTGTTACGACTGGTATGATACGATATCGACAGGGACAGAGACTGACCCGGTTGGCCCCGCGTCGGCTTCTTACCGCGTTTACCGCGGGGGCAGCTGGTATAACAACGCTTGCTACGCGTCTGTGTGCAACCGCCGCTACTACTCGCCGTTCTACCGCTACCGCAGTTTGGGGTTTCGCCTGGTTCGTTCTGCAAAGTAAGCAGTAAGTCATGCTGAGCTGGGCTTAGCATCTCATGTACAGGTGATGCTGAACCTAATTCGGGATGACAGTTTTTTATTAAATTGTGCTAAATCCGGCTTTCTGCAAAGCTGGATAAAGTTCATTGTTATAAAAACGGTCATCTATTTTAATTTTTCCGGCAGTATATCCTATGTGGCGGTCTTTTCTAACTTTTTCTCCATGAAAGTCACTTCCGGCTGTTACAAACATTCCAAGTTTTTCTGCAAGTTTTTCAAGTCTTTGAGCCTGTGAATATCTGATTGCGGGGTGCCATGCTTCAAGTCCCATTACTCCAGCGTCTTTGATTGAAGTCATTACGCCTTCGAGTTTTCCCCATGAAACATAAAGTGACATAGGGTGGGCAATTACTGGTATTCCGCAGCTTTCTTTAATAGCATTTACAGTCTGTTTTAAATCTGCTCCATGTCGTGGAACATAGCATTTTCTACCTTTAGCAAGATAACGGTCAAAAACTGTTTGTCTTTCTTTAAAATATCCTTTTTTTACAAGTAAATCTGCAAAATGCGGTCTGCCTGGAGATCTTGTATTAAATTCCCTGCAAACTTCTTCAAGACTTATGTCAAATCCTTGGTCTCTTAATTTTTGAGCAGTCTGTTCACTGCATTCCATACGTCTGTTATGAATGTAGGTTAATACGTCAAGTAAAGATTGAGAAGGTGTGTCCAGTCCGTAACCAAGCAGATGAAATTCTCCAGTAGGCCATTCAATTGAAAATTCGCAGGCGGGTATAAAATTTATTCCAAGTTCATTTGCTTTTTTTTCTGCTTCAGCAAGACCTTTTAAAGTGTCATGGTCCGAAAGGGCAATAGTTGTAATATTTTTTGAATGTGCATATTCCATCAGAGCAGAAGGACTTAAAATTCCGTCTGAAGCCGTAGAGTGAGTGTGTAAATCTATCATAGATTGAAAAAGCATAGCATAAAATTACAAAATATAGTATACTTTGTAATAATTTTAGCTTTAAGGAAATTAGGTATGCCAAAGGCTGTTCAATATTCTAAAGGATCAGTTATTTATTTTGAAGGTGACACTAAGGACGAACATGTATTTATTCTCCAAAGGGGAATTGTTATTTTGTCCAGTATTGATATTGAAAGCGGAGTTACTGTTACAGAATCAATAAAGCAGGGCGAATTCTTTGGAGTAAAAAGTGCATTGGGTCATTTTCCGCGGGAAGAAACAGCAACGGCTTTGACAGACACTGTTGTAATTTGTTTGACTCTGCAGGAATTTGAAAATGTATTTAAATCAAATCAGCAGCTTATTTTAAAAATGCTCAGGGTTTTTTCAAATCAGTTGAGGCAGGTTCATAAAAAAACTGAATCGATTTTAAATAAAGATGTAAAAGATTCTAACCCTCAAAGCGGAATGATTAGTGTTGCAAGAAGTTTTTATGATGATGAACAATATCGCTCTGCATGTGATGTCTGTATAAAATTTCTTACTCGTTATCCTGATGCTTCAAATAAAGATGATGTTGCAAAATTATACGCAGAAGCAAAACTTTATGCTGATCGTCAGGCAAAAAATGTAGAAGTAGAAGATCCAACTTTGTCTGTAAGTGCAAATAATGGTGCTTTAAAAATGTTTTCTCTTCCGGCATTTGAACGGTTTGCAAAAAAATATCAGCCGGGTCAGGTAATCATAAGTGAATTTGAACCGGGAGACAGTTTTTATTTAATTCAGTCTGGACAGGTTCAGCTTGTAAAATGTGTAAATGGAACTAAAAAAAATCTGGATATTTTAAAGCCTGGTGAATTTTTTGGTGAAATGGCAATTCTTGATAATGCTCCACGTTCGGCAACTTGTGCTGCAATTGGAAGTGTAGAATGTCTTGAATTCAATAAGGAAAATTTTAAGCTTCTTATTACGGGTAATCCGCAGATTGCTTTTATGCTTTTAAAACTTTTCTGCAAGAGAATTTATGATCAGAAGAGACGTTTTAGGATTCTTTGTATTTCTGACCTGCAGGCTAGGATTGCAGATGTCTTTTTAATGTTTGACGAAATGAATCCTCCTACTAATCCAAACGAAAGACAGAGAAAACTTGATCTTACTATAAGTGATATTGCTCACTGGGCAGGTATTTCTCCTGAAGTCTGTCGTGATGAACTTAATAAATTTGTAGAAAAAAGAAAAATTGAAATATATGACAGTTATATTATTGTAGCAAATATTGTTGACATGAAGCGTATTGTAGACACACGTTCAATTGACCGCAGTAAGGAAAATAATTATGGACGATAAAATTATTCAGTTTCCGGGAAGTAAAAAAGACAAAATTAGTGAGATGGGCGTTGCAAAGTGTGAACGTCTTGTAGGTAAAGTTGTACGCAATAAAGAATTTTGTATTTCAAGTTTAATTTTGTTTGCAAGAAAAAATGAAAAGAATGAAGTTGAATATCTTCTTACTACAGAAGAAGGTATGATTTTTCTTACAGAAGAAGAACTTTTTGCACAATGGGAACTTGTTGAATAGAAAATATTTTAATGTAGTTTTATGGCAATTCATGTAATAAAAACAGGACCTTTTGGAGTAAACAGTTTAATTGTAGAAACTGAACAAAAAAAATGCTTTGTTGTTGATCCGGCAGGGTGTGCTCTTTGTCATGATGAAAATGCAATTACTGATTGTTTAAAAAATAAAGAACTTGAATGTGTTGCAATTGTTCTAACTCATTCTCATTTTGATCACATAACAGGGATTATGCCTGTTAAAAAAGCTTTTCCTAATGCAGAAATTTACATTCATCAAAGTGAAGCCGCAGAATTACAAAATCCACCAGGTCCAATGAATTCTTTTCTTATAGATTTTTTTGCTATACCGCAAATTTTAGATACTTTGGTAAGTCAGCCTCCTGCAGAACATTTTTTGCATGACGGTTCACAGTTTTTTGGCTGGAAAGTTTTACATACTCCAGGTCACAGCCCAGGTTCAATCTGTCTTTATAATAAGGCACAAAATGCATTAATTTCAGGAGATACTCTTTTTGCTTACGGTAACTATGGTCGTACAGATATGTATGGCGGAGATGAAAGTAGTATAATTCACAGTCTTAGCCGATTAAAAGATGAAATTTCTTATGATACTTTAGTTTACCCCGGACATGATTCATTTGGATTTGAGTTTAATATCTGAGTTTGTGTTTTATAAATGTACGGAAGGGGAAAATACTTATATAAAATTTCATAAATTGCAATAACAACTTGATCTAAAACCGCACTTTGCGTACCCCAGATCAATTGTTGTTTAGCGGACAAGATAATTTAGCTGAATAAATTGCCACTAGACCGCCTGCC
>CAZALL010000178.1:0-3176 GCA_964485955.1 uncultured Treponema sp.
AATCTTCCTAAAAAAAGGCTGAAAAGGCTTCTTGTTACTCCGCATGTGGGGCAGGGAATTTTGAATATTGTTCTAATTATGCAAGTCATAAAATAAAGGGAAACAATTTGTACAAATCTAAAATCTAGATCTTGTTTCCCTAGCAGTTTTAAGATTCAGTTCTTTTAGTTTTTGTCGCAAAAAAAACATTATGGTTGTTTCAATGACTTTTTTTTTCAATTTTATATTACAAATTGCGAACTTTATTTTATGCCATCCATAAAGTTTTATTTTCAAATGCTTAAAGATACTTTTACCGGCAAATATAAAAAAATTCTGATATATATGCTTTATTAAAAAATATACTTTTTTATTTAAAAAAAACATCTGGTAAAAACATTAAAAATAAATGTCTGCCAGATGTTTTTTTTACATTCCGCTAGAATTATATCTACTAAGGACGAACGATTACCTTACTAAGATTTGGACGTTTTTCAAGATCCTTTTTAAGACCTTCTTCGCGGGCCTTATTTACATATTTTGGATCCTGGAAAGAATATTTGAAATTTGTATGAACATCGTATGTTCCTTCCATAAGTGCGTGAGCATCTTCTGTCATTACAAGTTCTTCATCTGTTGGAATTACAAATATTTTTGTCTTACTATCATCTGCAGAAATACATGTTTCAGCATTACCTGTGAATGACCATTCATTTTTCTGTTCATCAATTTTAATTCCGTACTGTTCAAGACCAGAACAAGCTTTACCTCTTGTAATCGGACCACGTTCTCCAACACCTGCTGTCCATACAATTGCATCAACATGACCAAGTTCTGCCATATAAGCACCAATATATTTTTTAATTCTAAGGGCTTCCATATCAATTGAAAGCTGACAAAGTTTATCTCCCTTAGCAGCATCAATTTCAATATCGCGGCGGTCAGAATATTTTCCTGTAATTCCAAGACAACCACATTTTTTATTTAAAGCTTTGTCCATTTCGTCAGCAGACATTCCTGTTTTACGCATGATATAAAAAGGTAAAGCAGGATCAATATCACCGCAACGAGTTCCCATTACAAGTCCTTCAAGAGGAGTAATACCCATTGAAGTATCATAGCAGACACCATTTTTTACTGCACACATAGATGATCCGTTACCAATATGACAGATAATCAGATTTGTATCTTTTGGATCTTTATGAAGAAGAACAGCTGCTCTCTTTGCTGTATAAAGGAAAGAAGTTCCATGAAAACCATAACGGCGGGCAGCATATTTTTCATACCATTCACGTGGAATTGCATACTGGAATGTTTCATCCGGCATAGTCTGATGCCATGCAGTATCCATAATTGCAGCATGAGGTACATCTGGAAGAACTTTCTGAGCTGCTTCAATACCCATGATATTTGCAGGCATATGGAGAGGACCTAAATCAATTACTTCTCTAAATCCTTCAAGAACTTCTGGTGTAATAAGAACAGATTTCTTAAATTTTTCTCCACCATGTAAAACACGATGACCTACAGCCCCAATTTCTGACATACTTTTTATTACACCATTTTGTGCATCAGTAATTTCTTTTATTATAAGTTCAATTGCTTCTTTATGAGTTGGACAAGGACTTTCAATTTTTATTTTTTTACCTTTTGCATTATGAGTAATGCATGAACCTTCAATTCCAATTCTTTCAACCACACCGTTTGCCATAACATCTTTGTTGTCCCAGTCATAAACCTGGTATTTTGCTGAAGATGAACCACAATTTAATGTTAAAATAACCATAATTTCCTCTTATTAAAATTTATTGTCTAAATATAACTAAAATTAAATTGCATTATTATAGTAAAAAAATATGAATTATTAAAGTGCATCATGGTAAAGCAATTAGCTTTCGGCAGCTTAGCACAGTATCTATAAATTTAAAAAATAAACTTTATTGAAAAACTTGCATCAAATGTAATTTCATCAGCCATACTTTTTGAAGTTATCAGTGAAACTTCTGTTTCTGAAGAATGAATATTTCCATTGCCAAAATAAGTTTCACCTAAACTGCTTTTTCCAAATACAGAAGCTAAGGCAAATTTTATAAAGCAGTCTGTTTTTAATTCATACTCTGCATCTAAAGCTAATTTGTGCCATGAAAAAATGCCTGTCATTCTGTCATTATAAAGTCTAAAATTATTTGAAGACAAATCAGTAAAATGTTTATCAATTGAATAAATGTATGTAAAAGGTGAAATACTATAAGCTAAAGCAAATTTAAACTTTCCGGCATTACAAAGTGTTTTTAATCCAAGCCATGTATAAAAAGTCTGCCTTTGATAAGAAATTCCACAGAGTTCACTATAATAAGCTGCTGACGAATCATCATAGGAAACATAAGGACTGCTATTATTTCCGTACCATCCGTAACCATTTCTAGCACTAAAATAAACATCATTAAAGCAAAAACAAATCAAAGGTTCAATTAAAAATCTATCAATACCAAATTTATAATAAAAAGTAATTTCTGAATTTATATTCTGTTCAAGAGTATTCTGACTTTTTGAATAACAGATAAGTGTATCGTCAAAATTTAAATAATCATAATCCTGCAAAATACCGCTTGAGCCTGGAATGGCAAATGAAAAAGATGCATCTAAAATAAAATTTTTACAGTCTGCCTGAAATTTTGTTCCAGTATTAAAAATAAATTTCTTTGGCCAGTCAAGATAACTTAACTTTACATAAGGAGAAGAAGAATCTTTTTGGTCATAAACGTACTCACCAAGTTTTCCATACTGAATTTTTGTAAAATACGTCTGAGTAAAAATTACGGGCAGAGCGTTTACAAAAAATATCGGGCAGAAAAAAAATAATAATGTAAAAAATAATATTTTAATTTTCTTCAAGAGGGTCTACCTTAAAAATTTTTGCAAGCTGTTTTCTAGTTGCATCCATATCCTTTTGGTAAGGAGCAGTAAAAATAATTTTTTCTCCACTAAGAGGATGCTTCATTTCCAAAGAATAAGAATGCATTCCAAGTCTGTTAAGAAGTGCTTTTTCTTCTTCGCTGTCACCGTTATATTTTTTCTTAAAGTCACTTAATTTAACTGCCTTCTGATTTCCGCTGTAAAGATAATCGCAGACAACATAGATTCCGTTTTGCTGAAGTCCAACGCGTACCTGATGAGTACATCTTGTTTTTGGAACT
>CAZALL010000178.1:3186-3772 GCA_964485955.1 uncultured Treponema sp.
GTACGGTCCGCAAGTTCCAAGCAAAGTATAATCAGTGATACTTGTTTTCCCAAATCTTTTATTTACTAAAGTTCTATGTCTTGCATCTGCATCTGATTGAAGTAAAAGACTTACATGAAGTTCATTCCACAAAGGATGTCCATTTGCAAGTATATGATATGTAAAAAGTGCTTGGTGACTGTCAAATTGCTGTAAAATATTTTTTTGAACATCAGAATTTCTTGCGTAAAGTACAAGGCCACTTGCTTCTTTGTCTAAACGGTGTACGGCAAAAAGCGTTCCGTAAGTTTTTTCTGCAAGTTCGTCCAGACGCGGAGAATCTGTATCAAATCTGTCGGCAGCAGTAAGATAAGAAGAACGTTTATTTAAAACTACAATGCTGTCATCACTAAAAATCTCTGTATAGGCTGGAATCTGTTTCATAAAAGTATTATATAGAAAAAATTATGCTTTGAATACAATATATGCCATTTCAAAAATACTATTTATATTTGACGTAAAATGAAAAACAGTCTTTACAAAAAAAATCATAATTGAAATATTAACATCATTGAAGTAAAATACTTTTATGAGTTCAACCAAGAAA
>CAZALL010000179.1:0-3769 GCA_964485955.1 uncultured Treponema sp.
AATCTGCTTTAATTTTTCAAGTTTTTTAATTACAACCTTTCCTTCTTTAAGGGTTTGTCTTTCAGATTCAGTAAGATTTGTATTGAATGAAGAAAAATCAATTTCTGCGGCACTTGTAAATGTAATAGCAATAAGAATTAAGAGTGACAAAATTACGTTTTTCTTAAAGTTCATAGGTGACTCCAATTATATAGAAAATATATTTTTATTACAATTAGTAAAACAGTTAAAATTGACAGACCTGTTACTATGGAATAAATGTTTTTGTGGTGCTATAATCATGCAAATAATTCAGAAAAATTAAAATTTGGAGAAAAAAATGCCAGTTAATCAGTATATTAAAGAAACTATGTCATCAAAAGGTTCTAGTGTAATAAGAAAAATGTTTGAAGAAGGAACTAAATTAAAAGCTTTGTATGGAAGTGACAATGTATTTGATTTTAGTCTTGGAAATCCTGATTTGGATCCGCCTAAGGAAGTTTTAAAGGCATTTAAAAAACTTTCAAAGTCTACTGAAAAAAACTTTCATGGTTATATGCCAAATGCAGGTTATGATTTTGCTAGAGATGCAATGGCTAAAAAAACTTCTCTGGAACAGGGTCTTGATGTAAGCGGTGACTGTGTTGTAATGGGAGTAGGGGCTGCCGGTGCCATGAACAGTTTATTAAAAGCTATTTTAACTGATGGAGATGAAGTTGTAGTTCCTTCTCCTTTTTTTAGTGAATACAGGCATTATGTAAAAAATTTTGGTGGTAAACTTATTGAGGTTTCAACTAAAGATGATTTTTCTTTGGATGTAGAAAAAATAAAGGCAGCTCTTAACGAAAAAACTGCTGCTGTTTTAATTAACAGTCCAAATAATCCGACTGGTAGAATTTATTCTACTGATGACATAAAGGCTTTATCTGCTGTTTTAAATGAACATGCACAAAAATGTGGAAGAAAGCCTTATCTTATTTGTGACGAACCTTATAGGGCTATTACTTATGATGGCAAAAAAGTTTCACCTGTTTTTCCTTATTATGACAGTGCAGTAATTGTAACTTCTTTTGCAAAAAATTTAAGTCTTCCGGGAGAACGCTTAGGTTATGTGTGTGTAAATCCTTCAATGACTGATAAAGATGAACTTGTGGGTGCTGTTATTTTTTGTACACGCGTTTTGGGTTTTGTAAATGCCCCTGCTTTTATTCAGCGTGTTGTAGCTCAAAGCTGGAACGCAAAATGTGATTATTCGCTTTATGAAAAAAGACGCAATGAATTGACATCTATTTTAGATGAAGCAGGAATTAAATATGCACAACCAGAAGGAGCTTTTTATCTCTTTTGTAAGGTGCCTCAAAATTTTAATGGCGATGACATGGAATTTTGTGATTACTTAAAAAAATATTTTATTTTATGTGCACCAGGAAGTGGTTTTGGTGCTAAGGGATATTTTAGAATTGCATATTGTGTTAGTGAAAAATCAATTCTTAATTCTAGAAAAGCTTTTATAAAGGCTATGGCAGATTTAAATAAGCAGGCATAGAGTGAAGATTCTATTTGTTTCATCAGAGTTATTTCCTTTTGCAAAAACTGGGGGATTGGCGGATGTAGTTTTTTCTCTTGCAAATGAACTTTCTCTTATGGGACATGAGGTTAAAATTGTTCTTCCCCGTTACAGCAGTATAAATGCAGAAAACTTTGAAAAAGTTGATGGTATTTTGAAAATAAAGGCTGCCAATGGAGATGCACAATGTTCTTTATACAAAACAATTCTTCCATCTTCCAATAATGTTGAAGTTTATTTTATTGAGCATGAGGGATGTTTTGCTTTAAGACAGGGCATTTACGGGAATAAAAATGAAAAGGATTTTTTTGATAATCCTTATAGATTTACTTTGCTTTCGCGAGGTGCTTTTGAAGTCTGTAATTTTTTAAACTGGATACCGGATATTATTCATTGTCATGACTGGTCATCTAGTCTTAGTGCAGTTTTATTAAAATATGTTTACCGTTATGAAAATTTTTCTAATACCGCATCAGTGCTTACGATCCATAATTTAGGTTATCAGGGAATTTATCCGCTTGAAAAATTTACAGATCTTGGTATTGACTGGGGACTTTATTACAAGGCTGGTTTTGATTACAAAGATCGTTTTAATTTTTTAAAGGCTGGAATTATTTGTGCTGATGAACTTACAACAGTTTCTCCAACTTATGCAGAAGAAATTCAGACTCAAGATTATGGTTTTGGACTTAATGAATTTCTTTATCAAAGGTCTTCCTGCTTAACTGGCATTTTAAATGGTGAGGACAAAAAAATCTGGAATCCAGAGACTGACAGTTTGATTCCTTTTAATTACAGCAAGGATAATCTTGAAAATAAAGCAAAATGTAAAAAAGTTCTGCAAAAACAATTTGGTCTTGCACCAGAAGAAAAAGTTCCTCTTGTTGGACTTGTAATGCGCCTTGCGGATCAAAAAGGAATAAATGAACTTTATGCTCCAGGTTATGGTTGTTTTTCAAAAATGTGTGAAGATTTAAATGCACAGTTTGTAATTGTCGGAAGTGGTGAAGCATGGTGTGAAAATGCAATAAAAAATCTTTGTGCAAAATATTCTAATGTGAGAGCCATGATTGGTTATGAAGAAAAATTAAGTCATTTAGTAGAAGCTGGCTCAGATCTTTTTTTGCTTCCTTCAAAATATGAACCCTGCGGATTAAATCAGATTTATTCAATGGCTTACGGAACTTTGCCAATTGTAAGAAAAACAGGAGGATTGGCAGATACTGTAAATAACTTTGATGAAAAAAATAATCTGGGTACTGGCTTTGTATTTGATTTACTTTCACCGTCTTCAATTTATCACACTGTTGAGTGGGCAGTAGATACTTATCTTAATAAGCAAAGTTGTTTTAAAGCACTTCAACAAAGGGCAATGTCATCTTCCTTTACATGGGAAAATTCTGCCAAACAATATGTTGAAGTTTATAAAAAAGCATTGAATTCTATTTGAATTTAATATTATTCAAAAGCAACCCATTCTCCGTCGCTTGTAAGGTACCAATCTGCCATTACGCTTGCTGTGTCAACATTATACCATGAAATGCTTCCGTTTTTATTTAATACGCACATCATTCCGTTTGAAACTGCAATTTTTTCAGGCATAGACGCAGAACGTGTATAAAGGAAGTTTGTATTTTTTTCAAGATTATATGAACGGATATTTGTTTTGCCAATATTTGTAAAAAGCTGAGGATAAGAAAGGGCTGTAAAAGCATTTGCATCTTCTGTGTTTATAGAAAGTAAGTTTGTAAGTGAACTTTCTGAAGGTAAAAATGAAAATACTTTTGTAACTGATGTGTTATTTTGATAATTAATTGATACACCGTAGATTGGTGAGTTTTCTGCAGAATTGTCATAACTTAAAGAATACGTAATAGTTCCGGACATCTTAAGAGGAAGTGTTTCTTTTGTGTCAAGGTTTATCTGAATTATTGGTGTATGAGGTTCAACTGCGGAGGTCTTTGAAACGTAAACTTCTGAATTATTGTAAATTACTGCGTCTTGAAGGGCTGAACCTGTATATACAAGAGATTTTGTTTTAGTATTCATGTCGTATGTATAAACTTCTGCATTTCCCTGAACATAAATTATTTTGTCATTAAAGACTTTAAGAGTATTAATTTTACTGTCAGGAGTAAAAAGATTTTCTGTTTCACCGTTAAACTTTACGTACTGAACTGTCTTTCTTGTATTTTTTGACCAGAGAACAGCACCGTCATTGTA
>CAZALL010000180.1:0-3692 GCA_964485955.1 uncultured Treponema sp.
AACTGCCTGAAGGAATTCAGGTTCATTTGGGTTTTTAGCTTTTACTTCTTCCCATACACGGTTTACGTAAGCGTTTTTCATTTTTTTAGGTCTCCATTGAGATAGTTAAAAAATTTATCAATACTGTATAGTATTGAGCAAGTTATAATACATCAAAGTGTCATATTTGCACAATAAATTTTCAGTTTTTTGAAGAAAAATTCAATTTTTTTAAGTCGAATTTTTCCCTAAAATAAATTGAATTCAGCTAAAAAGTATAAAAATGTTTTTTGATAAGATACCCTTTACAATCGAACTTTTATAAATTATTATAGTTTTTATGGCTATCGCTACTGCTCAGCAGATCACAAAATATTATGATTTGTATCGAGATACAGAAATTACATTCACCAGAGATATAATCCGCACTCTTAACATGGATCCACGGCAGATTTATATTAAAAGTTCAGGACAGCAGTGGCCTTGTATTATAAATTCAACATCATTTCAGCAGGCAAGAATTATTATTGGTACAAAAGGTGGAGCCTACCAGCTTATTTCTAAAGATAAAACAGCTTCTGTAAGTTTGCGATTCTGTTTTTTTATGTCTGACAATCAGCTTTTAAGTTTTTATATTGCAGGAAAAGTTACAGATATTACTCCATACATGAACAGTCAGGATTTGGCTATTGTAACTTTATCTTACACACAACGTCCGCCTGATGATCTTATAGAAATGGTTGGACACTTAATTGATGCAAATATTAATTCAATCCGCAGAAAAGATGAAAGAATTATTGTAAATGAAGAAAGTCGTCGTAAATTAGCTATTGCTAAAGATGAAACTTTAATTCATGTACAGGGTGTTCCTCGCCGTTGTATTTTACGTGATATTTCTTTTGGCGGAGCAAAGGTTGTTCTTTTAGGTCTGGTACAGTTTTTAAAGGGAAAAGATATTGTTCTGCAGATGGAATTTGAAGATCCCCGTGAAACAGTTGCCATTAAGGGAACTATTATGAATGCAGAACTTGTTCAGGGAAGAAAGGACATTGTTGCAGTAAGCATTAAATATGACGAAAAAACAATTCCGCTTACTTACAAGATTCATGTAAACAATTATATTACTACAATCCGTAAGAGAGTTCTTGACGGATCATTTACAGCTTCTGGAGAGGCAGTAAGTGAAGAAAAAAATAAAGAAGCAGAAAAGACACTTCCAAAAAATTCAGCTCAGCCTAAAACGGAAGAAAAACAGGCAGCTACTCAAGATGTTAAAGCAGAAGATACTGTTGCATCTGTTATGGGCGAAAAACTTCCTGAATTACCAGATTTTTAATTTATTTAAATATAAGGAAAATTTATGAATCCAGCAAATCCATTAGACTCAATTTATTACATTCACCTTCCGGAGGATTTTAAACTTTCACAGAAGGCATTTCCAATTGATCCTACAATACCTCTTCCAGTGCAAAAAAAAGACAGGGATGCTCCGGGAAATTTTAATATAGAAGAATTAACCCAGGAACAGATTTTGTCTGGAATTCTTACAATTCTTGCATACGATGTAAAGAATGAAAATATTGATTATTATCGTTCAATAATTTTAAAGGCTCGTCCTGATATTAAAAGGGAGCTGGCAGAAGCGGCTGTAATTAAGACAAAAAATGAAGACTGGGATTTAGCCGAAGAAATATGGATGGCATTACATGGACTTGATCCAGATGATATGGCAATTATTTTAAATATGGCACTTTTTTTTGATCAGAAGGCAGACAGTTACCGCCATTCAAATTTGCACGAAGATGCAGATGCTTATGACGCAACAGCTTTAGAATATTATAAAAATGCAATGAATGCTGATCCTGAAATTCCTGATGCATTTTTTAACGCAGCATTTTTTTACCTTAAACAGAATAATTTTAGTGAAGCAAAGGCAGCTTTTGAAAATTATATGGCACTTACTTGTGACTTAAGTGACCAGGAACTTGGTGAAAATGGAATTTATAAACGTGAACGTGCTCAGGAAATGATTGAAAAAATTAATTCAAGAAATCTTGAGGATACTCAGTTTAAGAATGCATATAAATTAATTTCTTCAGGACAAGAAGAAAAGGGTCTTGAAGAAATAAGACAGTTTATTCAAAGTCATCCTGCTGTATGGAATGCATGGTTTATGCTAGGATGGGCTCTTAGAAGACTTGAGCGTTATGAAGATGCAAAACAGGCTTTTCTAAAAGCTCGTGAATGTGATGGCGGAGATGAAAATGCAGATACATTTAATGAACTTGCAATTTGTCAGATGGAAACAGGTGATTATGACGGAGCCGAAGAAAGTCTTATTGATGCTTTAAATATTGATCCGGATAATACAAAAATTATAAGTAACATGGGTTTTTTGTGCTTAAAAAAAGGAGACCAGGGAGAAGCTGTTAAATATTTTAGGACAGTGCTTGAAATTGATCCTGATGATAAACTGGCACAACAACAGCTTGAATTTTTAGATAAAGAAATCTAATTTTTTAACACAGACAGGTCAACGGTGTCTCCACAAGAGATGCCGTTTTTTTTAAACCAGCCCTGCGGAACTTCAAGAGCATAGCGTACAGATCTTGAACTTATAATACTTTTTTCGCTAAATGGAGTCATATCCTGAATATCTGCAATTTGACCTTTGTAGTCAATGTAGGCAATAGAAAGTGCTGTAGGTGTGTTCTTCATCCAGAAACTTAAAATCTGATCTTTTTCAAAAATAAAGAGCATGCCTGTTCCCTGGGGAATTTTTTTGCGGTTCATAAAGCCGTACTGTCTTTCTTCATATTCATCTGCAATTTCGGCCCGACAGATAATTGTTGTTCCGTCTGCTTTTGTAATACTTATGTCTTTTTTAGGGAGATTAAATTTTTTGCCGTCACAGGCACAGAGATTTATTACTGCAGATAAAATAAATGTAAGTGCAAATAAATTTTTTCTATTAAGATTAAATTTCATTTTATTCCTCACAGATTAAAGACCTTCAAGAAAATCTTCTCTTGTAATTTCTTCAAAACTTTTTTTAACCAAAGCTTCTTCCTGCAGTTTGTCAAAAATAATTTTGTCTGTATATCTTAAGGTTAAAGGGCGTTCAAGAGACATTATTACTTTGTCATTCTGCCATGTAGATTTTTCAGGGTTAAGGGCTGAAGGTTTTCCATATTTTTTCATCAGGGTACTAAAAACTGAATAATGATCAATATTCTGAGTGTTAAGTTCTATTGTGATTATATAAAGTTTTTCTTCATAAAACTGAAAATAGCATTTGCTTATAAAAGACCATGAACCGTATTTAGAAGCATCTGTTTCAATAAGTACACGGTTTTCTGTTGGCAAAAGAGAAATATCGCGCTCACCTGAATAACCATAAATCATATTGTTTTCAAGGGCATTTTTTACCTGCTCAAGGCTCATGCCTAATTTTAATTCTTTGTATCCGTTTGGAATTGAAGCATTTTGGCTAAAGGCAAAGGAAAGTAAAAAATTGAGGATAAATAAAAAAAACAGTTTAGCTAAAAAATTATTTTTCATCAGCTTATCGGTGCAGGGTATTCTGCTTGCGGTAGAAGGCAGCTTGTTTAATCAATTCAAGTACATCAGGTACTAAAATCTGATTGTTTACAAGTCTTATGTGAGAGTCAGACTGAATGTTAAAAAGAACTCTTAATTGCTGGTCTTGTGGA
>CAZALL010000181.1:0-3659 GCA_964485955.1 uncultured Treponema sp.
CGCGAAGACGTACTTTCAAGACGCGAAATCCAAATTGCCGCCATGCAGGAAGAAGAAAATGACAGTTCACTAAAATGGTGGCAGGACATTCATTTTAAAAACCAGAGACCGTGTCAAGAAGAAAATTTAACTTATTCTCCAGAGGATAAAAATAAAAGTGCACTTTTAGACAAAGCTGAACGTTCATGGCAAAAACGACTGGACACAAACAAAGCTCAAGTATTACTTTCAATTAGAAACAAAATGCTTGAACTTTCAAAACCTCTCCGCCACACAAGAAGTGCAGTTTTTAATGCAGACGATGCCCTGCTTATTTTTGAAATACTAAGAAAAAGTCCGGAAGGAATAACTTGCGGTATCTGCCGTAAAAACCAAGGCATTGAATTATTAAATCAATACACAAAAACCCTATCCACTTTGGACAAACCGCAGCTTGGTCTTTTTAATGAAAATATCTGTCAAAGCTTAAAACAGTTTTCTGACATTCAGTTTGACCGCCTTTACCTACGTGACATTTTTTTAAGTCAAATTGATGTTGACACTTTTGCCAGTCAAATTGCAGAAGCAAAAAAAGAAAATATTTTTTCAAGCAATGCACTGATTATAATTTCGCAGAAAATTCCAAAAGGCGGACAAAAAATTTCTTCCATGCTTTTAAATCAGCTTGAAGAAAAATTAAATGGAGACGACACAAAACTTTTAGAAAAAATGTTTAATGCTGAAAACACATTTTTTAATGACAACAAAAATCCTCTTTTTTCTTTTGATGAAAACACAATTGCTTCTTCATTCAATGCACAAAATTTAAATACAAAAATTGCTCTTGATTCACTTTGCGAAAGCCGCCATTTAACAGACAAAGAAATTGAAGCATGGTTTGATACACAAAAATCTTCATATGCAAAAAGTCTTCTAGAAGGATTAACTATAGAAGAAATTGAGCATATAAAAAATATACTTGAACGCTCTGCAAAAAAACAATACTTTTCATGGACAAGCAGTAACATCTTTATTGTCGTTGAAATTTAAACAAAAGACGTGTATCATAAAGAACATTTTTTTAACTAAAATAACAGGAGTAAAATATGAGTAAGAATTTTATCTTTCTTGGACCACCAGGAGCCGGAAAAGGAACATTAGCTTCCCAGGTTGCAGAAGAATACGGTATTCCACAAATTTCAACAGGTGACATTATTCGTGAAAATATCAAAAACCAAACTGAACTTGGAAAAAAAGTTGCAGAAATAACAGCTTCAGGCGGACTTGTAGGAGATGACATTGTAATTGGTCTTGTAAAGGACAGAATTGCAAAGGACGACTGCAAAAATGGATATATTCTTGACGGATTTCCACGCACAATTCCACAGGCAGAAGAATTCAACAAGCTTGGAATTGATGTAGAAGTAGTTAATTTTGAAGTTGATGATGAACTTATTATTGCACGTCTTTCTAACCGTCGCGTATGTACAAAATGTAAACAGAACTACAATGTAAAATTTATGCCTCCAAAAGTTGAAGGGGTATGCGACAAATGCGGAGCAAGCCTTATGCAGCGTCCGGACGACAAACTTGAAAGCATTACACACCGCCTTGAAGTTTACCGTAAGGAAACAGCACCGCTTATTGACTTCTACAAAAAACTTGGAAAAATTACAGATATAAACTCTGGTCGTGATTCAAAAGAAGTTTTAGTAGATTTCAAAAAAATATTCCCAAAAGACTAAAAAAATAAAGTCATTCAGACTAAACACATTCCCCTGAACACTCTTCAGGGGATTTTTGTATAAAATAACTAAATAATATAATTTTTTTTATCCGCTTTTTTGGATGTGTGCTATAATTAAGGCACTTGTTCGTACGAACAGGAAAAATATGTTATCAGGAGTTTCTAATGGCTAAACAACAGAGAACAATTGGTGTATTTATCATTCAGCTTGCACTGGCAGTTTACTTTATCGTAACTGGTCTGTGTCTTTTTGGAAAAGGAGCTAGCATTTCCAGTACAGAAATCTGGATTGCAGTAAATGTTCTTGGAAAGGCTGCAAAAGTAGTAGGTATCATTCTTGGTATTCTTCTTGTTGCATGTGGTGTTATGTTCTTACTTAAAGCATTTGGAGTTGATCTTGGAAAGGTTGATGACATTGTTAAGTATTTTACACTTATCCTCTGGATTATAATAACAGTTCTTGCTCTTATTGCTTATGCAAAACATGACTTTAAAGGCAGCTGGAGCTGGATGCACTGGGTACTTGCACTCGCTAAGAACGCTCTTATCATTGGTGGTATTCTTACAATTAAGAACGGAAAGTAAATACATCATTAGATTAAAAGAACTGCAGTTTGTTTTCAGACTGCAGTTTTTTTTTGCAAAAAATTTGTCATTCTTAAATAATTTTATTATCTTTATCTATGATAGAAATAAACTATTTTTCTACCTCATTATTAGTATAGGAGTAAAAAAGATAAAATGGCTAAACAGTTAGTTTACAGTGAAGAAGCTCGCAAAAAGATGCTTAGTGGTGTTGAACAGATTGCAAAGGCAGTTAAGGTAACTTTAGGTCCTTGCGGTCGTCTTGTTATGCTGGATAAAAAATACGGTGCACCTACAATTACAAAAGACGGTGTTTCAGTTGCAAAAGAAGTTGAATTAAAAGATCCTTTTGAAAATATGGGAGCCCAGTTGGTACGCGAAGTTGCATCCAAGACAAACGATGTAGCTGGAGACGGAACTACAACTGCTACAGTTCTTGCTTACGGTATGGTTCGTGAAGGACTTAAGGCTGTTTCTGCAGGAATGACACCTATTGAAATTAAACGTGGTATTGATAAGGCCGTTGCTCTTGCTGTAGAAGAAGTTAAAAAGAATTCCCGTGCAGTAAAGGGTACTGAAGACATTACACATGTTGCAACTATTTCTGCAAACAATGATCCTGAAATTGGTAAAATTCTTGCAGATGCAATTGAAAAGGTTGGCAAAGACGGTGTAATTACTGTTGAAGAATCAAAGAACATGGATACAACTGTAAAAACTGTTGAAGGTATGCAGTTTGACCGTGGTTACATTTCTTCATACTTTGTTACAGACCGCGAAAGAATGGAATGTTCTTACAACGATGCATTTATTTTAATTTACGATAAGAAAATTTCTACAATGAAAGACCTTCTTCCATTGCTTGAAAAAGTTGCCCAGACTGGACGTGCCCTTGTAATTATTTGTGAAGACATGGACGGCGAAGCTCTTGCAACATTGGTAGTAAACTCTATCCGTGGAACATTAAAATGCTGTGCAGTAAAAGCTCCTGGATTTGGAGACCGCAGAAAGGAAATGCTTCAGGATATTGCAATTCTTACAGGCGGAAAAGTTATTACAGAAGATTTAGGCTTAAAGCTTGAAACAACAGAACTTGCTGATCTTGGACAGGCTAAGTCTATTAAGATTGACAAAGACAACACAACAATTGTTGACGGTGCTGGAGACAAAAAAGCAATTCAGGATCGTGTAACAGAAATAAAAAATCAAATCGAAAAATCTACATCTGATTATGATAAAGAAAAACTTAAGGAACGTCTTGCAAAACTTGCAGGTGGTGTTGCAGTAATTAACATTGGTGCAATCACAGAAACAGAAATGAAGGAAAAGAAGTTCCGTGTAGAAGATA